>NZ_MEEL01000023.1:0-85081 GCF_001724435.1 Microbacterium sp. SCN 69-37 | reverse complement strand
TTGCGTTGCGCGCAGCAGCCAAGGGGATTACCTCCATGAGCCCGGGCGGGGGCTGGTTTCCTTGTCGTCAGGTGGAGTGCTCCGTTCCACTCCTGCGCGACGCCTCCGATGATCCGGGGGCACGTTCACTCAACGCAGGCACAAGCCGACCACCATATGAGGGCATGGGGGAAGGGAGCGCAAATACCCACTATAGTCCGCACGACGCGCCATGTCCAGTCGATTCTTGACGCGCCTCCCCGGCTGCGGTATAACCGCGCGGACGCGCTCTCAGAAGCGCCCCGACGACGCCGCGCCGGCGTGGCGGAAGCGCAGGCGCGTGCCCGGCCGCGCCTGGCCCAGCAGATCGCGATCGGCATCCGTGACCACGGCGACGACCGGGTAGCCGCCGGTGACCGGACCGTCCGGGCCGAGGATGACGGGATGCCCGTCCGGGGGCACCTGGATCGCGCCGGGCAGCATGCCCTCGCTCGCCAGCTCTGAAGTATCGGTGCGCTCGAGCGCTGGTCCGTCCAGGCGGATGCCCACCCGATCGGCCTGGGTGGACACCGTCCAGACCTCCGCGAACAAGGGCGTCAGGGCGGCGAACCGCTCGGCGCGCGGACCGGGCGCCACCGTGATCTCGAGCTGGGCGGCGGGCGGGGTCCACGGTCGCAGATCGACGGCGGGCACGGCCCCGACGACGTCGCCGCCCACGGCGAGCACATCGCCCGCCGCGAGCGGGGCCGGGCCGAGGCCCGCGAGAGTGTCGGTCGCCCTCGAGCCGAGCAGTGACCGCGCGGCGACGCCGCCGCGGACGGCGAGGTAGGCGCGCGCGCCGTGCACAAACCCCTCGATCTCCAGCTCCGCGCCCGCCGGCCACCGGTAGGCGACATAGGGGTCGAGTGGGCGGCCGTCAAGGCGCATCGGGCCCCAGGCACCGGCGAGGGCGAACCAGAGGTCGTCCGCGGATGCCGCGGCATCCCGCACCGCGCGGAACCCGCCCATCGTGATCTCGATGCCGGCCGCGCCCGCCGCGGTGCCGACGAGCCGGTTGGCGACGCGCAGCGCCGCGCGGTCGGCCGCACCGGACACCGCGACACCGGACGCGAGCGTGCCGCGCCGCCCCTGATCCTGCACGGTCGCCGCGAGGCCGGGCGCCAGCACCCGGATGCCGCCGCCGGCGCGCGACGCCGGTGACGCACCGCGAGCATCCACCGGGCGTTCCGCGGAGGAGCGGCCGGTCACGGGGACGAAGCGCACGAGGTCGCCGGGCTGCAGCAGAGCGGGGGACGCGGCGTCGGGGTCGAACAGCACGGCGGGCGTCGTGCCGATCAGCTGCCAGCCGCCGGGCGTCGACCGCGGGTACGCACCCGAGAAGCGTCCGGCGAGCGCGACGGCGCCGGCCGGCACGCGCGGCCGTGGGCGCGACCGCCGCGGCACGTCGTAGGGCCAGTCCGCGCTGACGAGATAGCCGAACCCGGGGGCGAACCCCGTGAACGCGACCGTCCAGTCGGCCGCCGCGTGGCGCGCCGTCAGCTGCGCGACGCTGATGCCCAGCTCGGCGGCGAGCGGGTGGAGGTCCTCACCGTCGTAGACGACCGGGATCTCGACGGTGCGGCCCGGCGTCGCGACGTGCGCGACGCCCGTCCGGGCCGAGAGCACCCACGTCCGTGCCGACGCGAGCGACAGCATCGTGGGGTCGACGACGACGAGCACCGTCTGCGCCGCCGGCACGAGGTCGACGACGCCGGGCGGCCGTGTCGCCGCCAGTCGAGCGTGCAGCGCGAGAACGGCGTCGAGGTCGTCCACCTCCGCGAGCAGAGCACGCTCACCGAAGGGGCGCACGCGGATGCCGCCGGCAATCACCCCCTCGCCGGGAATCACCCCCTCGCCGGGAATCACCCCCTCGCCGGGATTCACCATGGCGCGGCGATGTCGACGCCCGCGGCATCCAGAGCCGCACGCACGGCGCGGGCCATGGCGAGCGCACCCGGCGAGTCACCGTGCACGCACAGCGACGCCGCCGCGGCCTCGACGAGGCTGCCGTCGATCGCCTCGACGACGCCGCTGCGAGCCAGACGCACGGCGCGCGCGGCCACCGCCTCGGGGTCGCGCAGGAGCGCACGGGGATCGCTCCGCGGCACGAGGCCGCCGTCGGGCAGGTAGCCGCGGTCGAGGAACGCCTCGCGCACGAACGGAAGGCCGGTGCGTGACGCCTCGTCGGCGATGACGCCGTCCAGACCCAGGATCGGAACGGCGCGGCCGAGCGCGGCGGACACCGAGGCCACGGCATCCACCACCGCGCGGGCGTGCCCGACGTCGCCGCGGACCGCGTGGTAGAGCGCTCCGTGGGGCTTGACGTAGCGGATGTCGGCTCCGGCTCCCGCGAGCGCGCGGAGCTGGGCGTCGACGCTCGCGCGGAGGTCGGCCTGCGTGATCGACAGCGGCGTCCGTCCGAATCCCGCCCGGTCGGGGTAGGAGGGATGCGCCCCGATCGCGACGCCGGTGCGGGCGGCGCGCTCGACCGCGGAGCGCATGGACGCCGTGTCGCCGGCGTGGCCCCCGCACGCGACGGAGGCGCTGGAGATCAGGGCGAACATGGCGTCGTCATCGGCGGTGGGCACCCCGTCGACCGTCTCGCCGAGATCGGCGTTGAGATCGATGACCGCCACGATCCGAGCGTACCGGCGGCGCGGGTGCCCGGCCGCCGGCTCCGTCGGCGGGATCAGCGACACGCGGCGCGTGGTGGCGTCCCGACTAGCGTGGGGGGCATGGCTCGCGCGCACGTGGAGGACGACGAACCGCAGGCGCGCCTGTCGGACGGCACGATCGCGCGGGTCGTGCCGAGCCGCTACGCCGGCGGCTACGAACTGGATGTGGACGGCACACCGCAGTCGCACGTCGACCTCGACGACCCGGCGCACCTGCACTTCGAGTACGTGGCCCGGATGGGCGCGGTCATCGACCGGCTCCGGATGCCGGGGCAGCCGCTCACCGCGATCCACCTCGGCGCGGGAGCGCTCACCCTTCCCCGGTACGTCGAGCACACGCGCCCCGGCTCGCGACAGCAGGTGATCGAGCTCGAGCAGCCCCTCGTGGACCTCGTGCGCGCCCGTCTGCCGCTGCCGCGCGGCGCGCAGGTGCGGGTGCGCATCGGCGATGCGCGCGACGTCGCCGGTCGCCTTCCGGCCGGGCTGCAGGGTACCGCCGACCTCGTGGTCTCCGACGTGTTCGCCGGTGCGCAGACGCCCGCCCACCTCACCACCGTCGAGTACTTCCGCATCCTCGGCGGGCTGCTCGCGCCCGACGGGGTGCTTCTCGTGAACGTCGCCGACGGCGCGGGACTCGCCTTCGCCCGCCGCGAGGTCGCCACCGTGCGGGAGGTGCTTCCCGAAGTCATCGTGCTCGCGGAGGTGCAGACGCTGAAGGGTCGCCGCTTCGGCAATCTCGTCATCGCGGCCTCCCCCTCCCCCCTGCCCGTCGAGTGGCTGCCGCGACTGATGGCCGCCGGTCCCCACCCGGCGAAGGTCGCGCAGGGCGCAGAGCTCGACGAGTTCGTCCGAGGCGCCCGAGTGGCGACGGATGCCGATGCCACCGCCTCACCCAAGCCCGCGGCATCCGTGTTCGAACGCTGAGAATCGGCGGCCGCGGCGTGTACAGGCGGGCCCCCCGATGGCCTCGGGTCACACTGGAGGGGTGCGCCTCACGCAGGCGCGTTCGCACGACGATCCGCACGACGAAGGGGGCCTGCCCGTGACCTACATCAAGGGATACGACCCACAGACGCTGCGCGAGATGGTGGACCCTCGCGAGTGCCAGGAGCGCCTCGACGAGTTGGGCGACCAGCGCAGCCTTCCGGCTCTGCTCGAACGGGTGTGGCTGCTGAAGGTGCTCGGTCGGTGGGACGAGTCCCTCGTCGTGTCGGAGCAGTCGGTGCGTGTGGCACGGATGGGCGGGACCCGCAAGGATCTGCTGCGCGCGCGGATCCTGCACGCGAGCGTGCTGCAGGTGCGGGGAGCGTACGCCGCGGCCCACCAGGAGCTGACCACCTGCGCCGAAGAGGCGGAAGGGCAGGGCTGGGCAGCCCTTGCGGCGTTCGCCTTCCAGCATCGCGGCAAGGTGAGCTACGACGCCGAGGACTACGCCGACGCCCGCGCCGACTTCAAGCGCGCGCTGTTCCTGCGTCAGCAGACGGGCGCGCCGGAGGAGCAGCTCGAATCGACGCTGCTGGCCATCGAAGCCGCCGACCGCCGTCGCACGACGGCCGTCGCGAGCTGAGTGTCGGACACCCGTTCTAGCGTGTCCGCATGACCGATCTGGACGTCGTCCGGCGCGAGGCCGAGGCTCTCATCCGCACGCATCTCGACGCGTCGTGGACGTTCGCCTTCGACAACGCGAAGCGCCGCGCGGGAGCCTGCGACTACACGCGCCAGCGCATCACCGTCTCCCGGTACCTCGCCGCGCGATACGACGACGAGACCAATCGCCAGACGCTGCTGCACGAGGTCGCGCACGCGCTCGCCGGTCCGCGGGCCGGGCACGGCGCGGCGTGGAAGCGCACGGCCCGCATGCTCGGCTACACCGGCGGCACGACCCATCACGGCGAGACGGCGACCGAGCTGGCCCCGTGGGTGGGCGTCTGCCCCAGCGGTCACATCGCCTATCGGCATCGCCGCGCCACGAGGCCGACGTCGTGCGCGCGCTGCTCGGCATCCTTCGATGACCGCTTCCTCTTCGTCTGGACGCGCCGCGAGATCTCACCGGCCACGCGTCGGGCGGCGATGACGCCGCGGGAGGCGGTCGGCGCGCCGTTCTGAGCGCGGCTCAGGCGTACGCCGCGAACGTCCCGTCACGCAGCACGGGCGCCGACGACACCGCATCCACCTGCGCGGCGGCGAGCACGTCATCGCGCAGGCCCCGGTCGATGAGCTCCTGCCCCGATCCGCCGGCGGTCAGAAGGTGCCGCAGCGCAGGACGCAGGCCCCGGAACGCCTCACCGGCGGCCGCCGCCTCGGGCGAGGTGTGGTCGATGCCGAGCGCTCCGAGCGCATCGACGATCGCGCCGGCGCCGAGGAGGTCTTCGACCGCGACGCGAAGGGCGGCGCCGGGTTCACGGGACGAGAGCTCGCCGGCGGCGATGACGAGGATGCTCGTGCGCGCCGCGCGGCGCTGCTGCTCGGCCATGACGGCGGCGGCCACCGCGGCGGCATTGACCAGTGCCCCCAGGAACACCACCGCGTCGCTCTCGGCGGCGCGGGCGGCGACGGCGGCGCCGTTCAGCGACAGGGCGTGGGCTTCGGCATCCAGCGCAACGGTCTCGCCCGCCTCGATGCGCCGGGCGACCGTGCTCGAGAATCGGAGCACGTCGACGACGACCACGACATCGGATGCCGCCACGCGCTCGAGCCCCGAGGTACCCCATTCCATGCGCACCTGATAGCGGGACTGATCGAACGGGGAAGCCATGTCTCCAGGCTACGGGCAGGCGGATGCGAGACTGGGCGCATGCGGATCATGCTGAAGCTCGTCCTGGACTGCGACGCGGATGCCGCGTGGCGCGCCCTGCACTCGCCGCGCGCGGTCGCCGACCTGTACGGCCCGTTCGTCGAGCTGGCACCGATGGCGGCGGAGGGACTGCCGCTGCGTCTCGAGCCGGGCGCCGACGTCCCCGTGCGCATGAGCGTCGCCGGACGGATCGGGCTCGGCCAGCAGCTGATCCATGTGAGCGAGCGGCACGTCGACGATGCGAACGGTCCCGTGCGCATCTTCCGTGACAGCGGCATCCCGCTGACCGGTCCCCTCGCGGCCCTCGATGTCTGGGACCACCAGATGGCCGTCTCCCCCGCGCCGGGCGATCCGTCTCGCACGCTCTGGCGTGACCGGCTCGTCATCGGCGGTGCGGCGGCGGCCCCGCTGTGGCCCGTGCTGTGGGCGACGTGGCAGTGGCGCGGCGCGCGACTGAAGGCGCTGGCGCCGACCTGGGCGTACGATCCCGAAGCCGCGGAGGATACCTCCGTCGATCCATCCGAACGCTGACGGCCGCCTGCCCGAAAGAGCCGACTGCCGCGGTCGAAGCCGTGACCGCGGCAGCCGGCGTCCGGGCGCTCCCGACGCGCCCGGGTTCTCACTCGGCGAGGGCCTCCACGGCACTCACCCGCGTCGCCAGCCGTGTGGGAACGACCGTGGCGACGACGGTCAGTAGCGCCGTCGCCGCGACCACGATGAGCACCGGCATCCACGGCACGGCGGGGGCCACGACCGTCGGCGCTGCGAACGACGGCGGCAGCGCGACCGAGCCGAGCAGCGACTGCGCCGCCACCCAGCCATAGACGACGCCGAGCACCAGCCCGAAAGCCAGCGCCGTGATCGTCACGTGCACGGCCTCCAGCAGCACCACGGTGCGCACCTGCGCGGACGACAGCCCCAGCGCGCGCAACAGGCCGAGCTCACGCCGACGCTGCACGACACCGATCGTCAGAAGGTTGACGAGTCCGACGGCGGCGATCACGGCCGACACCGCGACGAGCCCCATCATGATGGCCGCGAACGTGTCGAGCACGCGGCTGAGCTCGGCCGCCGGAACTCCATCGGCTGCGGCGGTCAGCAGCGCTTTCACGGACGCACTCGCGACCGCGAACATCACCACGAGGGTCACCCCCATCACGACACCGATCGCCATCCGGCTGGCGCGCTCGGGGTAGCGCAGCGCATTCTCGGCGGCCAGACGCGCGGGCGCCGAGCGTCCGAAGGCGCGTCCGCTCAGGCGCAGCAGCGGCGGCATGACGAGGACGGCCCCCAGCGCGAGAGCGGTGAAGGACAGCACACCGCCGAAGAAGGCGACGATGACACCCAGCGGCGATGCCGTCCCCACGACCACGCCGCCGGCGAGCAGCGGCGCACCGGCGGACCCGAGCGCGACCGCGACCGTGGTACGCCCGCGCGATCGAGTCTCGTCGCGGGTACGCGGCGTCGCTCCGCCGAGCGCCTGCAGGGGCGTCACCGCCAGCACCCGGCGCGATCCGCTCCAGGCGCCGGCCCAGGTCGTCAGCGCCACGACGGCGGCCGGGAGCAGCAGCACCGGCTGCAGCACGGCATAGCCGACGGTGACGTGCAGCAGTGCGTCGGCGGCACGAACGAGCGCGGCGGCGACGGCGGCTCCCACGACGAGCCCGGCGGTGGCTCCGATGAGGCCGACTCCCACGCCCTGACGCCCGACCTGGCGGCGCTGCGCCCGCGCGGACGCGCCGATCAGCCGCATCAGGGCGATCTGGCGGGTGCGGCCGGCGACGATGGTCGCGAAGGTGTTGGCCGTCACGATCGCGGCGACGTACACGGCGACACCGACGAGCAGGACGCTGAGGATGCCGAGGATGATCGCGACCGTCTCACTGTCCCCCAGGTAGGGGTCGGTGCGCGCCCACGTCGCGATGTAGCCGGTGGCGGTCAGCAGAAGTACGCCGAACGCGGACGAGATCGCGGCGACGAGAATGCTCGCCCCCATGCCGCGCTCGCGCAGCCACGCCGCTCGTGCCCAGGCGCGGCGGAGCGCAGCCGTCGGCGGTGCCGCGCGATCGGCGACGAGCGCGCTCACGCCCTCACCTCCGCGGCCAGCATGAACGCCGAGACCTGCTCGGCCGTCTGCGCCGGCTTGTCGGCCACGACCCGGCCGTCACCGAGGAACAGCACGCGGTCGGCATGAGCGGCGGCGACCGGATCGTGCGTCACCATCGCGATGGACTGCCCGCGCTCCCGGCTGGCTGCGGCGAGAAGAGCCAGCACTTCGCGGCTCGAGCGGGAGTCGAGGTTGCCGGTCGGCTCGTCGGCGAAGACGAGGTCGGGGGAAGTCGCGAGGGCGCGGGCGATGGCGACGCGCTGCTGCTGCCCACCGGAGAGCTCGTGCGGCCGGTGCTGCAGGCGTGCCCGCAGACCCAGGGTGTCGATGAGGTCGTCGATGCGAGCCCGCTCCAGCGCCGTCGGGCGGCGCCCGTCGAGGTCGAAGGGCAGCATGATGTTGCCGATTGCGTCGAGTGTCGGCACGAGGTTGAACGCCTGGAAGACGAAGCCGATCCGACGACGGCGCAGAATCGTCAGCTCGAGGTCGGACAGTCCCGTGATCTCGGTGTCGCCGATCCACGCCCGACCGCTCGTGGCGCCGTCCAGCCCGGCCATGATGTGCATGAGCGTCGACTTTCCCGAGCCCGACGGGCCCATGATGGCGGTGAACTCGCCGCGGCGGATGCCGACGGTGACACCGTCGAGAGCACGCACCCCGCTCTCGCCGCCGCCGTAGGTCTTGGTGAGGCTCTGCACGCGAGCGGCGAGCCCGAGTTCGGTCATGGTGATCTGCATGCTCTCGACGCTACGGAGGGCGCCCGTGGCGCCGCGTCGGCCTCGCGTCGCGGCGCTCTACATCGCAAGGATGATCTGGAGAAACGTTCTCTCTCAGGCCAGGCCGTGCTCGAAGGCGAAGACGACGAGCTGCACGCGGTCGCGGAGCCCGAGCTTTCCCAGCACGCGACTGATGTGGGTTTTCACCGTCGCCTCGGAGAGGAACTCGCGCTGGGCGATCTCGGCATTGGACAGGCCGCGGGCGGCGAGGGCGAAGATCTCCCGCTCCCGGTCGGTGAGCTCGGCGAAGGCCGGTGGCGTCGCACGCAGGGGGGCGGAGAACTGGGCGAACAGCTCGCGGGTGGCCGCGGCGGCGATGACCGCCGAGCCTGACTGCACCGTGCGGATCGCTGCGAGCAGGAACTCCGGATCGGCGTCCTTCAGGAGGAAGCCGCTCGCCCCCTGACGAATCGCGCGGCACCGGCATCCGGATGTCCATGAGCACGACGTCGGGGCGCGTCTGGCGGACGACGCGCACGCCTTCGGCCCCGTCTCCGGCTTCGCCGACGACGGTCAGATCGGGCTGCGAGTCGATGACCATGCGGATGCCGGCGCGGAAAAGGGCCTGATCGTCGACGAGGACGACGCGGATCGGCGCGCTCACCGGGCCACGCCCGGGAGATGCGAACCCGGCACCCTCGGCCCCGGAAGGGATCCCGGAGTGATCGATTCCCCGGCGATCGGCAGCGAGGCGGTCACGACGAAGACCTGCCCGCGGGGCGCCGCCTCGAGGTGCCCGCCGACGAGCTGTGCGCGCTCGCGCATGCCGATGAGCCCGTGTCCGCGCGCCTCGCCCTCCCCGCGATCGCCGTGCGCGGCGGCAAGCGGCGACGGCGGATCGATGGGGTTGCTCACGCTCAGCTCCACTCTTCCAGGGTGCCACGCCAGCCGCACGCTCACCTCGGCGCGCGCGCCGTGGCGCAACGCATTGGTGAGCGCCTCCTGCAGGATGCGGAAGACGGCGAGCTGTACCGCAGAGGGCACCTCGGCGCTCGGCATGGGGTCGATGTCGACGCGCAGTGCGACGCCCGCCGCGCGCACCTGTGCGTAGAGCTGCTCGAGGTCGGCGAGTGTGGGCTGCGGGCCTTCGGCCTGCGTGTGCCGCAACTGCGTCAGCAGCATCCGCACGTCGGACAGCGCGGCGCGGGCCGTGGCGGAGATCGTGCCGAGCGTCGCTGCGGCGACGGCCGGGTCGGATGCCGCGGCGTAGCGCGCGCCGTCGGCCTGAGCGATCACGACCGCGAGCGAATGGGCGACCACGTCGTGCATGTCGCGGGCGATGCGGGTGCGCTCGGCCTCGGCGACCGCCGTGGCCTCGGCGAGCTCCTGCGCGCGGCGATTCTCGCGAGCACGCAGCGTGGTGCGCACCAGCGCACCCGTCGTCCACGACAGCAGCAGGGCGAACGCGGCGGAGGCGAAGGTGGCGACACTGGCGAACACGTAGGTGCCGATGCCGTTCGGGGTGCCGGCTCCAAGCAGGAGCGGCACCACGACGATGTAGACGGCGATCGCGACCGCGCCGACCAACGATGAGGCGAGTCCGAGCCAGAACGTGCGTCGCGCCCCGTATGCCGCGGTGGTGTAGAGCACGCCGAAGATCACGACGTTCGCCGGCAGCGGCGGCAGGCCGCTGGCCATCTGCATGATCGCGGCCACCCAGCACACCGCCAGCGCCAGCTCCGGAGCCAGGCGCCGGATCGCGGCGGCGGCCGAGAAGACCACGGTGAGCACCATCGCGACGGCGAGCGCCACGCGCGGGGGCAGCACGCCTGAACTGACGGCGTCCCAGGGTGCGAGGATGGCCAGCACCGCGAACATCGCGAAGACGCCGGCGGCGACGATGTCGACCGTCAGCTGCGTGCGGGTGAGCCTGCGGAACACGCTTCGACGCTACGCGACGGCGCGAGCCGCGGCATCCATCGCGGGGTGTATTGCAGTCGGCGGCGCCCGGCGGCGCTAGGACGCGCCGAGCGGGACGATCGGCCGGTGCTCGTAGAACGTCTGGAGGACGACGGTGGTGCGCGTGCGGACGGAGGCCGCGAGGCGGATGTCGCGCACGAGCTCTTCGAGTGCGCGCGGCGAGGCGACGCGGGCGAAGAGCATGTAGCTGGCGTCGCCGGCGATCGAGTGGCAGGCCTCGATGGCGTCGAGGTGCTCGAGCAGCTCGGGCGCGTTGTCGGGCTGGGCGGGATCGAGCGGGGTGATCTCGATGAATGCGGCCAGAGGACGTCCGGCCGCATCGGGATCGACGAGGGCGCGGTAGCCGGTGATGACCTCGCGGGACTCGAGGCGCTTGAGCCGCGCCTGCACCGCCGAGACCGACAATCCGACGGCGGCGGACAGGTCAGCCAGGGTCATTCGCCCGTCACGGGAGACCTCGGCAACGATTCGACGGTCGACATCATCTTCCACACATGGAAGAATATCCGACGCGAGCCACTCAGGCCGTAAATATTCCTGTCAAACGATCGGAGGTGCCCACCATGTCCCTTCTCACTCCCGCGAAGTCCGTCATCGGAGAGCCCGAGGTCGTCGAAGACGACCGACCGATCACGCAGCTCGTCGAAGACGACCGACCGATCACGCAGCAGCCCGCGTGGCTGGCCCTGAAGGATGCCGTCTCGCAGCTGCAGCCGCTGCAAGCGCAGGACGGCTCGGTGGCGGATCCCGCCCACCGTGATCACGCCGCGGAACTGGTCGCCGTGGTCGCGGAGGCGATCGCGAGCCTCGCCCCGCTGTTCCCGCACGATGCCGCCTACCTGTCGGCGTGCGTCGTCGACCTGCACCGGTGGGCCGACAGCGGCTTCGGCGTGCCCGACTTCCTCGACTCCTTGGTGACCTTCCAGCCGCAACGCGACCGCGTCGATGGCCTGCGCCATCTCGTCGTCTTTCCGATGTACACGCAGAACGGCTCCCGCGACCGCCACCTGGAGGCGGTGCTCTGCGAAGTGATCTGGCCGGAGTTCATCGCCGAGGTGGAGCACACGTACACCAACGGCCTGTTCGTCTCCCTGCGCCTGCTGGATTTCACGTCCGGCTACGACACGAACTCCGCGGTGCTGTTCCCCGAGACGGTCGCCATGCGTGAGATTCCGGCGTTCACGTGGGGCGCGATCTTCCAGGATCGCGAAGCGGCGCGCTTCCGGCGCGTGGTGGCCGCGGCATCCGAGATCACGAAGCTCGACGTACCGGAGGGCGTCGCGCGCATGCTCACCGACCAGCGCTTCACCGAGCAGACCTTCGTGATGTGGGACCTGATCCACGACCGCAGCCACATGCGCGGGGATCTGCCGTTCGACCCGTTCATGATCAAGCAGCGCATGCCCTACTTCCTGTACACGCTCGAGGAGCTGCGCTGCGATCTGACCGCGTACCGGGAGTGCGTCGGCATCGCCGCACGGCTGAGCGCGCGGGCCGATCAGGGCGAAGATCTGACGGATGCCGAGCGGGAGATGCTCGATCACGCGCGACTCGTCCCGTACGCCGTGCTCTTCGACCGGATCTTCCGGTTCGCCATCACCGGGACGCGGGTACGCAACTACGACGGACTGGGCGGCCAGCTCCTGTTCGCCTGGCTGCACCAGCGCGGCGTGCTGCACTGGACCGACACCGCTCTCGCCCTCGACTGGGACGAGGTGCCGGCGGCGGTCATCGCCCTCAGCGATGCGATCGACCGGCTGTACTGGGAGTCGATCGACCGACCGAAGGTCGCGCACTGGCTCGCCGCCTACGAGCTCGTGAGCAGCGTCGTGACCCCTCACCCGGCGTCGCTCTGGGCGCGCGGTCTGCCCGACGACGTGCTGGCCGGAGCCCCGAAGGGCTACACCGACGCCGTGCTGGACGACGAGTTCCCGCTGTCGATGTTCTTCGAGGCGCTCGAGAAGAAGATGCACGGCGTCATCTCCTCGACCGCGGGCATCACGGGCCGCGATGGGTGACGGCGTCCGCGGGAGGACGGTCGTCGTCGCCGGCGCCACGAGCGCGAGTGGCCACGCCGCCGCCCGCGCGCTCGTGGCGGCCGGGGCGAGCGTCATCGCGGTGGGGCGCCGCGACGACGCTCTCGCTTCCCTGCGCGACCTGGGCGCGCGCACGGCCGTGTGCGACCTCGCCGACGAGGCGGAGGTCGCGGCGTTCGCGGCGATGCTCGCGGCGGACGGCGTGCGTGTCGACGGGCTGCTGCACCTCGTCGGGGGGTGGCGCGGTGGCGGCGGGCTGCGCGGCCAGACCGAGGCCGACTACCGCGCGCTGGAGAGCGGGCTGAGCGCCCTGCGACACGTCACGCGCGCGTGGTGGGACGACCTGAACGCCTCCCCCGCCGCCCGGACGGCGATCGTGTCGTCCACGGCGGTCGCGCGCCCCCTGGCGGGCGGGGCCAACTACGCCGCCGTCAAGGCCGCGGAGGAGGCATGGGCCCGCGCGATGGCGCAGGGCTTCGCGAAGGACGCGCGCGATCGCGGGGTCGCGCAGACCGCGGCATCCGTCATCTTCCGCGTCCGGGCTCTCGCGGGCCTGGAGGAGGCGCTCGGATCGGCCTTCGTCGGGCTCTGGGATGCCGACGCGGCCGAGGTCAACGACACGATCGTCGGCCTCGGCGCGCCGAACTAGATTGGATATCCGTGACCACCCTGCATGACACGACCGTCCGCGGCTTCGCCAGCGACAACTACTCGGGCGTCCACCCCGAGATCCTCGAAGCCATCGCCGCCGCCAATCACGGGCATCAGATCGCGTACGGCGAGGACGCCTACACGGCCCGACTGCAGGAGGTGTTCCGCCACCACTTCGGCGACCACGCCGAGGCGTTCCCCGTCTTCAACGGGACGGGCGCGAACGTCGTCGGGCTGCAGTCGATGCTGCCGCGGTGGGGCGCAGTGATCGCGGCATCCACCGCGCACATCAATGTCGATGAGGGCGGCGCTCCCGAGCGCGTCGCGGGGATCAAGATCCTGAACGTCCCCACCGACGACGGCAAGCTGACTCCTGAGCTTGTCGACCGCGAGGCCTGGGGATGGGGCGACGAGCACCGCGCGCAGCCGCTCGTCGTCTCGATCACACAGTCGACCGAGCTCGGCACGCTGTACACGCCCGACGAGATCGCGGCCCTCGCCGACCATGCGCACGCCCGCGGTATGCGCCTGCACCTCGACGGCGCCCGGATCTCCAACGCGGCTGCGGCGCTTGACCTGCCGCTGCGGGCCTTCACGACCGATGTCGGCGTCGACGTGCTGAGCTTCGGTGGGACGAAGAACGGCGCCTTGGGCGGCGAAGCCGTCGTCGTCCTCGACCCGGCGGCCTCGGAGGGGCTGCTGTTCCTGCGAAAGCTGAACATGCAGCTGGCGTCGAAGATGCGCTTCATCTCCGCGCAGCTGGTCGCCTTGCTCGAGGGCGACCTGTACCTGCGCAATGCCCGCCACGCCAACGCGATGGCCCAGCGGCTTCGTGCCGGCGTCGAGGCGGGCATCGCCGACGGGTCGATCACGGGGGTATCGTTCAGCCAGCCGACGCAGGCCAACGGCGTGTTCGCGGTGCTGCCGGACGGTGTCGCCGACACCCTCCGTGAGAGCTTCCGCTTCTACGACTGGGGCCCCGCCGGTGGCGAGGATGCGGCCAAGAAGGAGGTCCGCTGGATGTGCTCGTTCGACACCTCCGAGGACGACGTCGACGCCTTCGTCGCGGAGCTCGCCCGCCTCACCTGACGCGCGGCTCCGAGCGCGTTCCAGGTCAGGCGCCGGCGAGCCAGGCCCGGTAGGCGTCGAACGAGGAGTGCCGCCCCAGGAAAGCCTCGACGAGCGCGGTCGCGTCACGACTGCCGCCCGGCTCGAGGATCTCGCGGCGGTAGCGGGAGGCCGCCTCGGCATCCATGAGGTCGCCGCCGAAGCCCGAGAGCAGGTCGCGGGCGATGACGAGGCTCCACTGATACGTGTAATAGCAGGCACCGTAGCCGGTGAGATGACCGAATCCGGCGTACGGGTGCCGTCCGCGCAAGGGCTGCACCGGGCTCGTCGCGGCGTACCAGTGCTCCGTGGCCGCCTGCAGGTCTTCCGGGCGGTCGACGTGCAGGTGGTACGACACGTTCGCGTGGCCGAGCTGGCGGCGCACCTCCAGGGCCCGCCCGAACCCGTCGGCGACGCGCATCTTGGCGACCAGATCGGCCGGGATCGGCTCGCCCGCGGCGTTCGCGGTGAACGAGGCGAGGACCTCGGCATCCCACGCCCACTCCTCCAGCAGCTGGCTGGGTGCCTCGACGAAGTCCCACTCCGTCGCGACACCCGAGAAGCGCACGAAGCGCTGCGCGCCGCCGAGGATGTCGTGCACGAGATGGCCGAACTCGTGGAAGAACGTGACGACTTCGTCGTGGGTCATCAGCCCGCGCGCGAAGTTGCACAGCAGCACCGCCTCGGGCAGCACGCGTCCCGTCACGCCGGGCGCGAGGGGGAAGCACGCGGCGTGGTTGTACTTGCCGTCGCGCGGATGCAGGTCGAGGTGGATGCGTCCAAGCCGCTCGCCCGTGCGAACGACGTCGTACGAGCGCACATCGTCGTGCCAGGTGGGGATCTCGACGGGCACGTACTCGACGTCGAGCAGGCGCGCGGTCGTTCCGAGCACGCCCGGCAGCACCCGATCGAAGGAGAAGTACGAGCGCACGAGCTGAGCGTCCACGTCGTGACGCTCACGGCGCAGCGCACTGAGAAGGTAGAAGAAGTCGGCGATCGTGACCTCGGTCGCCGCCGGGTCGTCCTGCTGCAGCCGTTCGAGCAGCACCGGGTACTCACGAGTGGCCGCGTCGGCCGATGCGTCGTCGAGACGCGCGAGGAACTCGGCGATCGCCGCACTGCCGCCGTCGACACGATCGGCGCCGATCATGCGCGTCTCGGTCTCGTAGTCGGCCCAGTCGCGGTAGCCGAGCAGCTGCGCACGTTCCGCGCGGACGGCCAGCAGCTCGGCGAGGACAGTGTCGTTCACCGGCCACGCGAGGTCGTTGTAGGCCGCGACGAGCGCCGTGCGCGTCGCCCGGTCGGTCGCGTATTCCCGCACCGGCATGAGGTCGGTGTACTCAGTCGTGAGCACGATCAGCCCGTCGTCGTCGACGGGGTGCGCGTCGATGAAGTCCTGCGGCAGACCCGCCAGTGCCGCGGGGGCGACGCGGATCTCGCGCCGTCCGTCGCGGATGTTGCGTGAGAACTCCAGACTCAGCTCCGTGTCGCGGTCGGTGAGCACGCGCACACGCTCACGATCCGCCGCAGGAAGGGCGACGCCCCCGCGGTGGAAGTCGCGGCGCACCTGCGCGAGCAGCCGCGCCTGCTCGGCGTCGAGAGCGTCATCGGTGAGAGCCTCGAATGCGGCGAACAGCTTCGCGTCGAGAAGGCGGGATGCCGAGAGCGCCTCGAGCGCCTGCACCTGCTCCTCCGCGATGCGGCGCACCTCGGCATCCGGGTGCGCCTCACTCAGCAGGTAGGCCTCGCACGTGGCCTGCCGGAGCGCCAGATCGGCGTCGTTCCACAGGTCCAGGCGCGTCGCGGCATCCATCTCGTCCGCCGCATCGATGAGGCGGGCGTCGACATCGGCGACGAGAGCGACAGCGGCGGCGGGTCGTCCGGACGCGAACGCCACCCAGTCGTCGGCGTCGGTCGGGAAGACGAGAGGCTCGATCGAGGTCATGATCCGAGCCTACGTCGGGGCTGCGACCTCAACGATCGGCGATCACGCGGGCGTCTCATCGCCGGTTGGGCCGGAAGTGGCGGGCGACGTAGGTGACGGCTTCGTCGACGCCGAACGCCCGGGTCGAGTTGCCGACCCGCACCCACAGCTCGGTGCCGCCGCCCTGGGCGACGAAGACGGGCTCGGGTGCTCGCGGGCAGCGCACGGCGCAGACCGTGGCGCCGTCGATCTCGGCGAAGCGGATGCGCGGCATGGCGGCCGCGTTCTTTCCGAGGCTCGTCGCCAGCATGTCGCGCAGCCAGAGCTCGAAACGGTCGGCGTCGGGGGTGCGCAGGGTCGCGAAGTCGCGGTCCAGCCCGTGGACGCGACCCGCGTCGTCGACGCCGATGAGCAGTGTTCCGCCGGAGCTGTTGAGAAAGGCGGCGACGGTTTTCGCGACCACCTGCTCCATGCGGGCGTCCTTCTTGTCGTCACGGACGTTCCAGCGCGCGGTCTCCTTGAACTCGACGCGGTCGCTCTCGCCCCTCTCCAGGAGCGCCGCGACGTCGATGGCGCCGTCACGTCGCAGCAGTGCGGCGATGCCCGCGACGAGGAACGACAGCCCGAGGCTGCTGCCGACCGCAAGCAGCAGCGCCGTCGGCATCCACAGTCTCAGCCCGACGAAGAACCAGCCCGCCAGGAAGAGCCCGAGGCTCACTCCCAGCAACGACACGATCGTCATGACCGACAGCGGCAGGGACAGCCGAGCGCCGAAGAGGCGACGCAGCACCCACGCGATCATGAAGGACAGCAGCAGCGCGAGCGGCAGCGCGCCGGCGACCTCGACGAGCATCTCACTGCGGGGCACGGCGATCACCTGAAGACGAGGGACAAGGGACGACGGGCGATCAGCGCAGCGCGCCGACGCTGGCCAGAGCCAGGCGGATGAGCGTCGAGCGCCCGCCCTCCATTTCGGCAGCCAGCGCCTCCGACGAGGCCTCTTCGGGGGTCATCCAGGTGACCTCCAGAGCATCCTGGCGCGGCTCGCACGTGCCGGTGACCGGGATGACGAACGCCAGCGACACCGCATGCTGACGGTCGTCGTGGAAGGCGCTGACCCCGGGCAGCGGGAAGTACTCGGCCACCGTGAACGGCACCGGCTGCGGCGGAAGCTGCGGGAAGGCCATGGGCCCCAGGTCGTTCTCGAGGTGACGGAAGAGGGCATCACGGACCGTCTCGCCATAGCGCACCCGCCCCGACACGATCGACCGGGTGATCTCCCCCAGCGGCGTCGCCCTCAGCAGCACGCCGACCTGCGTCACCGCACCCACGCCGTCCGTGCGCACCGGCACCGCCTCGACGTAGAGGATCGGCAGCCGCCGACGGGCCTCGGCGAGCTCGACGTCGCTCAACCAGCCGGGGTTTCCGGCGCTTTCCGGAGCCGGCGAGCCGAACGTGCCGTCGCCGAGGGGGTGGCCGGGCCGTCCCCCGCCGCTGCCGAAGCCGCGCAGCGGGTCACGGGGGTTCCCGTCGTCGTCGCGTTCGTTCGGATCGGGGTCGGGGGTGCGAACGGCCATGCCTCCATGTATACCCGTACCGCCGCCGGTGGCGCGCCCGTGCCGTCGGCCGGGCGGCGACGCGAGTGTCGGCGCCCCCTGCGAGGATGGTGGTCATGAGCGCAATCGCGATCGACGACGAGGCCGTCCTCTGGTCGGAAAGCCCCGAGACGCGGGCGGGCAGACCCCTCCTGCTGCTGCTGCACGGATACGGCTCGGATGAGCGCGATCTTTTCGGGCTCGCTCCCTTCCTCCCCGACGCGTTCGTGCTGGCCGCGGTTCGTGCGCCGCTGGCGCCGCCCTTTCCCGCCCCCGGCTGGTCGTGGTATCCCATCGAGGGACTCGACGGCCGCTCGAGCGGAGCGGTGACGGCCGCCGCCGACGCCCTGATCGCGTGGATCGATCGGGCGACGGATGCCGAGACGATCGGCATCCTCGGCTTCTCTCAGGGCGCCGCGGTCGCTCTGCAGGCTCTGCGCCTGCAGCCCGAGCGTTTCGCCTTCGTCGTGAACCTCGCCGGCTACGCAGACCCGTCACCCCTTCCGGGCGACGAGGTGCTCGCCGAACGTCGCCCCCCGGTCTTCTGGGGCCGCGGCGCCCGCGACGAGGTCATTCCGCCGCCCGCGGTGGCCCACACGGTGCAGTGGCTGCCCGCGCACGCGGAGCTGAGCGGCCGGGTCTACGCCGGGCTCACCCACAGCGTGTCGCAGGAGGAGCTCGACGACGTCCACGTCTTCCTCGACAAGCAGCTCGCCGCCGCGGGCTGACCCGGCTGTGGCCTTCGGCGTAGGGGTGGGTTAGGCTGTCGGCGTTCTTGTCCCGACCGTGAGGAAGACCGTTGAAGGGTTTCGACGCCGCGCTGTGATCCCGCGCTGAGCCGTCGACCCTCCGTCCCTCCTCGGACACCGGGTTCTCCGACGCGTCGGCGCATCTTTATCCGCGCCGGCCGTCGATCCCTCCCGTCGTCTCGTCAGTGTCATCGACACCGACAGGAGGCACCCATGCCCCACGCGTCTCCCGCGGTCGTGCTCGACCGCGTCACCTTCACCTGGCCCGACGGCACCGTCGCTCTCGACGACGTCTCCGCGGCCTTCGCCGCTGTGCGCACCGGACTCATCGGACGTAACGGCTCCGGCAAGTCCACGCTGCTCGGCCTCATCGCGGGCACCCGCGTCCCGGCATCCGGCACCGTCTTTCGCAGCGGCACCGTCGATGTGATGCCCCAGCGGCTCACCGCCGACACCCGCGTCGCGGCACTCTTGGGCGTCGATGGGGCGCTGGATGCCGTGCGGGCCATCTCGTCCGGCGACGTCGATCAGCGCCACTTCGACGCGGTCGGCGACGACTGGGACATCGAGGCACGCGCCACGGCTGCGCTCGCCGAAGCGGGCCTTCCCGAGGACGCTCTCGACCGACGGGTGGGCGCCCTCTCCGGTGGCGAGGCCGTCCTCGCCGCCCTCGTCGGCGCGAGACTGCGCGGAGCCCCGATCGCGCTTCTGGACGAGCCGACCAACAACCTCGACCGTGACGCGCGGGCGCGCGTGCACGATCTGGTGCGCAGCTGGCGCGGCACGCTCATCGCCGTCAGCCACGACACGGCGCTGCTGGAGCTGACCGACTCGCGCGCTTTCTGCTCCGCGCAGACACGGTGCTGCGGCCCGTGGCGGCGCTGGCCGCGTTCCGCGGCGCCGTCGTGCTCGTCAGCCACGACGACGGGTTCCTCGAGCGGATCCGCCCCCACCTCGTGCTGGAGCTGCGCGAGGGCGTGCTGACCGAGATGCGGTTCGAGTGAGCGCGGATGCCGCGGGTCGCGGCATCCGCGGGGTCGACCGGCGCGAGCGCCGCGGCACGGGTCAGCTCGTCCGTTCCGTATTCAGTCCGCGCGAACGCGACGGCGGCGCGCGGACCCGGGTTCTCCAGGCGCCGGCGGGGTCCGGGGGCGGAGAGACTGAGGACGGAACAGGGCGAGCGGGGGACGGCGGGGCGCGCGCCGCAGCCGCGGCGTCCGGGTGCGCCCGTGTACGCCCGGCGCGAGCATCCGCCCGCGTGTCGGAGGTCCGCGGGATGATGGAGCGATGGCTGATGTGCTGGAGCGGTTCGGTCCTGCGACCCAGGACTGGTTCCGTGGTGCCTTCGCCCAGCCCACGAGCGCTCAGGCGGGGGCATGGGACGCGATCTCCGCGGGCAAGCACGCCCTCGTCGTCGCGCCCACCGGGTCGGGCAAGACGCTCTCGGCGTTCCTGTGGGCGATCGACCGCGTCTTCCGCGAGAAGGCCCCGGCCGCAGCGGCGGACGATGCCGATGCGCGCAAGAAGAGGGCGGCGAAGAAGAAGACGGATGCCGCGGGCACGCACATCCTCTATATCTCTCCGCTCAAGGCTCTCGGTGTCGACGTCGAACGGAACCTCCGGTCGCCGCTGGTGGGAATCGGGCAGTCCGCGCGACGCCTCGGCATCCCCCTTCCCGAGGTCACCGTCGGCGTGCGCTCCGGCGATACGCCGGCCGCCGATCGCCGCAAGCTCATCGCCGACCCGCCCGACATCCTCATCACGACGCCCGAGTCGCTCTACCTGATGCTCACGTCGCAAGCGGCCGAGACCCTGCGCGACGTCCACACCGTCATCGTCGACGAGGTGCACGCCGTCGCCGCCACCAAGCGGGGGGCGCACCTGGCGGTCAGCCTGGAACGGCTCGACGCCCTGCGCCGCGGCGACGATCCCGATCGCCCTGCCGCACAGCGCGTCGGGTTGTCGGCGACGGTCCGGCCGATCGACGAGGTCGCGCGCTTTCTCGGCGGCTCCGCGCCGGTCGAGATCGTCGCCCCGCGTGCGACGAAGGCGTTCGATCTGCGCGTCGTCGTGCCGATGGCCGACATGCTCAACCCGCCCCCGCCACCCGAGCGGGCCGACCCCGAGACGAGCGCGGAGACGGATGCCGAGGGCGACGGGGACTGGTTCACTCCGTCACAGCCGTCCGAGATCACCGGATCGGTCTGGCCGCACGTGGAGGAGGCCATCGTCGACCGCGTGCTCGCACACCGCTCGACGATCGTGTTCGCGAACTCGCGACGTCTCGCCGAGCGTCTCACGGGCCGCCTCAACGAGATCTACGCCGAACGGCTCGGTCTCGACCTTCCCGAGCAGACCGTTCCCGCCGCCACGATGGCCCAGGCAGGAGCGAGTGCCGGCGCCCCACCGGAGCTGGCAAAGGCCCACCACGGCTCGGTCTCGAAGGAGCAGCGTGCCCAGGTCGAAGACGAGCTGAAGCGCGGCATCCTGCGCTGCGTCGTCGCGACGAGCTCGCTGGAGCTCGGCATCGACATGGGCGAGGTCGATCTGGTGATCCAGGTCGAGGCACCGCCGTCCGCCGCCTCGGGCCTCCAGCGCGTCGGACGCGCGGGCCATCAGGTGGGCGAAGTGAGCCGCGCCGCCCTCTTCCCCAAGCATCGCGGCGATGTGCTGCACACCGCCGTCGTGACGGAGCGGATGCTGGCGGGCCAGATCGAGGCGATCAGCGTGCCGCAGAACCCGCTCGACATCCTCGCGCAGCAGACGATCGCCGCGTGCGCGGTGGGGCCGGTCGACGTCGAGGGGTGGTTCGAGACGGTGCGGCGCTCGGCACCGTTTCGCACGCTGCCCCGCTCGGCCTACGAAGCGACGCTCGACCTGCTCGCGGGCAAGTATCCCTCCGACGAGTTCGCCGAGCTGCGCCCCCGCGTCGTCTGGGACCGCGATCACGGCACGCTCACGGCGCGCCCCGGTGCGCAGCGCGTGGCGGTCACGAGCGGCGGCACGATCCCCGATCGTGGCTTGTTCGGCGTCTTCGTCGCCGGCGAGACGCGCAACGCCCGCGTGGGCGAGCTCGATGAGGAGATGGTCTACGAGTCGCGCGTGAACGATGTGTTCACCCTGGGCACCACGAGCTGGCGCATCGTCGAGATCACCCACGATCGCGTCAACGTCCTGCCCGCGTTCGGTCAGCCGGGAAAGCTGCCGTTCTGGCACGGCGACGGGCTCGGCCGCCCCGCCGAGCTGGGCGAGGCCCTCGGCCGGTTCTCGCGCGAGGTGGCGGCGGCGGATGCCGAGAAAGCGACCGCACGCCTGCGCGAATCGGGGCTCGACGACAATGCGATCGGCAACCTGCTGGCCTACCTCGACGAGCAGAAGGAGGCGACCGGCAGCCTTCCGACCGACCGCACCCTCACGGTCGAACGCTCGCGCGACGAGGTCGGCGACTGGCGGATCATCCTGCATTCCCCGTACGGCATGCACGTGCACGCGCCGTGGGCCTTGGCCGTCAACGCGCGCATCCGCGAGCGCCTGGGTGTCGAGGGCTCGGCCGTCGCGAGCGACGACGGCATCATCGCGCGGGTACCGGATGCCGAGAGCGAACCGCCCGGAGCGGAACTGTTCGTCTTCGAACCGGACGAGCTCGAACACCTCGTGACCGACGAGGTCGGCGGCTCGGCGCTGTTCGCCTCCCGCTTCCGCGAGTGCGCGGCACGCGCCCTGCTGCTGCCCCGCCTCAACCCCAACAAGCGCTCGCCGCTGTGGCAGCAGCGTCAGAAGTCGGCCCAGCTGCTGGAGGTGGCGAAGAACCACCCCACGTTCCCGATCATCCTCGAGACGCTCCGCGAAGTGCTCCAGGACGTCTACGACCTCCCGGCGCTGCTGCGCATCGCCCGCTCCATCGGCGACCTCCGCATCCGTCTGGTCGAGACCACCACGAGCACCCCCTCGCCGTTCGCCCGCGACCTGCTGTTCGGCTACGTCGGCGCCTTCATGTACGAGGGTGACTCGCCCCTCGCCGAGCGGCGCGCGGCGGCACTGTCGGTCGACCCCGCCCTGCTGGGCGAGCTGCTCGGCAAGGTCGAGATGCGCGAGCTGCTCGACCCCGCCGTCATCGCGCAGTTCGAACGCGAGGCCCAGCGGCTCGACCCGTCGCGGCGCGTCCGCGGGCTGGAGGGCGTCGCCGATCTGCTGCGCCTTCTCGGACCGCTCGACGCCGCCGAGGTCGCGGCGCGACTGGCAGAGACGGCCACGCCGACGCAGGATGCGTCTGCCGGCGCCGCACACACCGCCACCGCGACCGCAGCAGCACCTCCCCCGTCGGATGCCGAGGCCGACGCGGCCGCACACGGGGCGGCATCCGCCTTCCTCGACCAGCTCGTCGCCGCGCGCCGCGCGATCCGCGTGAGTGTCGGCGGCGTGGAGCGAGTCGCGGCCATCGAGGACGCCGGCCGGCTGCGCGACGCTCTGGGAGCCGCGCTGCCCGTCGGCATCCCGCTGGCCTTCCTCGAACCCGTCGTCGACCCGCTCGCCGACCTGATCGCGCGCCACGCGCGCACGCACGGCCCGTTCCGCACGGCCGATGTCGCCCGCCGGCTGGGCATCGGCGCCGCCGTGGCCCGCCAGACGCTGCAACGCCTGGAGTCGCAGGGGCGCGTGGCGAGCGGCTTCTTCCTGCCCGAGGGGGCGGCCCCGCGATCGGTTCCCGGCGACGAGGGCGGCGCCCGCACCGGCGTCGATGACCTGGAATGGTGCGACAGCGAGGTGCTGCGACGTCTGCGCCTGCGCTCCCTCGCCGCGATCCGCGGCACCGTCGAACCGGTGGCGCCGGCCTCCTACGCGCGCTTCCTCCCGGCGTGGCAGCACATCGCCGGGGCGGCCGGCGGACGTCCACTCGAAGGCGTCGACGGTGTGCTCGCCGTCATCGAGCAGCTCGCGGGCGTGCCCCTTCCGGCGAGCGCCTGGGAGTCGCTGATCCTGCCCCTGCGGGTGAGCGACTACACACCGGCGATGCTCGACGAACTCACCTCGACCGGCGACGTCGTCTGGTCGGGCCACGGCTCGCTGCCGGGCCGCGACGGTTGGATCGCCCTCCACCCGGCCGACACCGTGACCCTCACCCTCATCCCGGCCGAAGACCCGGAGGAGCCCTCCGCGGCGGAGCAGCGCATCATCGACGCGCTCCGCGCCGGTGGCGCGTTCTTCGCCGGTCAGCTGGCGGCGATGACGCAGGCGACGAGCGAACAGGCCGTCGTCGACGCGCTCTGGAACCTCGCCTGGACCGGACGGGTGACCAACGACACGTTCGCGCCCGTCCGCGGGCTCCTCGCCGGGGGCTCGCAAGCCCATCGCACGACACGACGCGCGCCCCGCGCCCGGATGTTCCGCGGCACCTCCATCCCGACGACCCTGACGGCCGCGCGCGCCGCCGCACCGCGCGCGCCGATGGCCGGGGGACGCTGGTCGCTGCTGCCCGAGCCGTCCGCCGACGGCGCACTGCGCGCGACGGCCTCGGCGAGCCTTCTCCTGGAGCGCTACGGCGTCGTCACGCGCGGCAGTGTGCAGGCCGAGGGCATCCCGGGCGGGTTCGCGCAGGCGTACCGTGTGCTCGCCGGATTCGAGGATGCCGGGCACTGTCGCCGCGGCTACTTCATCGAGAAGCTCGGGGCCGCACAGTTCGCGGCATCCGCCACCGTCGACCGCCTCCGCGAGTACGCCGCTCTTGCCGACCCGCCCCCGCGTCGCGCCGTGACACTCGCGGCCACCGATCCGGCCAACCCGTACGGCGCCGCGCTCGCCTGGCCGGCGCTCGAGGGCGTCGCGCATCGTCCGGGACGCAAAGCCGGCGGACTGGTCACGCTCGTCGACGGTGAGCTGGTGTTCTACCTCGAACGCGGCGGCCGATCGGCGCTCGTGTTCGACGACGACGACGAGGTGCTGGCCGCCGCGGCCGCGAGCCTCGTCACGACGGTGCGCACCCATCGCCTCGACACGCTCACGGTCGAGCAGGTGTCCGGAGCCTTCGTGTACGGCACCGCGGCGGGGCGCGCCCTGCAGGCCGCAGGGTTCGTCGAGTCCAGCCGCGGCCTCACTCTGCGGCGTCAGCGATGAGCCGCCTCACCGCGTGCCCGCCGGGAGCCGGTCGTGCCTGAGGGTGACACCGTCTTCCGCACGGCGCGGCGGCTGCACGAAGCGATCGCCGGCGCCGAGGTCGCACGCTTCGAGCTGCGCGTGCCGCGGTATGCGACGGCCGACCTCACCGGCGAGGTCGTGCACGAGGTCATCCCGCGCGGGAAACACCTCCTCATGCGCATCGGCTCCTTCACGCTGCACTCGCACCTGAAGATGGAGGGGCGCTGGCTGGTGTTCCGCCGCGGCGAGCGGTGGCGCGCCCCGGCGTACCAGGCGCGCGCGATCGTCGGCACCGCGGAGGTGGATGCCGTGGGCTTCGAGATCGCGATGGTCGACCTCGTTCCCACCGCCGACGAAGACGAGCTGGTCGGCCACCTCGGCCCCGACCTGCTCGGCCCGGATTGGGATGCCGAGGAGGCCGCGCGGCGCATCCTCGCCGATGACCGGGCCGTCCACGTCGCGATCCTCGATCAGCGCAACCTCGCGGGCCTGGGCAACGAGTACGCCAACGAGCTGCTGTTCGTCCGCGGCATCCTTCCGACCACGCCCGCCGCCGCCGTCGATGCGGCCGGTCTCGTCGAGACGGCCTCGCGCATGATCCGGGCGAACCGCGACCGCGCGTCGCGCACGTTCACCGGCGACACGCGTCCCGGTCGGCAGAACTGGGTGTACCGCCGCGAGCGCAAGCCGTGTCTGCGCTGCGGCACGCCGATCCGCCGCACCGAGCTCGGCGCCACCGAGACCAGCGAGCGCATCGTGTTCTGGTGCCCGCTCTGCCAGACCTGACCGCACCCTCCCGCCCCGCCACGACGGCGGAGCCGCCGCAACAGATGCGGATCGTCGCAACAGAATCGGATGCCGCGGCATCCTTCGATCCGCATCCGTTGCCGATCCCCGCATCCGGTGCGGGCCGGGCCGCCGCGCCGGGCCGGGCCGGGCCGGCCCGCACCTCAGCGGCCGAGGTAGCGGCCGGGGCGGTGGTTGAGGGCGAGGACGAGGTTGAGGAGGATCGCACCGACGGCGCTCATCACCACGTTCGGCCAGGGCACCACCAGCAGCGCCAGCGCGACGATCAGCACATCGAAGATCATCATCGTCCAGCCCGCGCGGAAGCCGGTGCGGTCCTGGATCTCGAGGCCGACGATGTTGATGCCGCCGACGCTGCCGCGGTGCCGGAAGAGGATGAGCACCCCGACACCGGCGAGCAGGTTCCCCGCGAGAGTGCCGTACAGCGGCTCGAGACCGCTGATCGGGAAGAGCGCGTCGTGCAGCGGGGCGAGCCCGGAGACCAGCGCGATGCACACGATCGTGCGGATCGTGAAGTCCCACCCGCGCCGCCATACGGCCAGCAGCGCGAACGGCACGTTGACGGCGGCGAACAGCACCCAGAACGGCCAGCCGGTGGCGTACCCCAGCAGCAGCGAGAGCCCGGCGGTGCCGCCGGTGACAGCCCCCGCCGCATGCAGCAGGTGCAGGCCCACGGACACGAGGAACGTTCCTGTGAGGATGCCGAGAATGTCCTCCGCGACCGAGTGATCTTGGGTCTTGGCTTCGAAGACAAGAGTGGGACCGGTCGTCGGGTCGGCCTCCGCAGGTGTGGTCACAGCATCCATCTTCGCAAGCCACACGCGACCCGGCGTCACGGGACCGACCGTGGGAATGATCCGGCGGTCACCACCGTTGCGGATACCAGGAGGGATTCGTGGGTAAGAACTACATCGACATCGAAGACGAGCGCGGACAGACGCTGCGTTATCGCAAGCACGTCAACGGCCGCGGTCTGATCGCCAACGGCGCGAAGGTGCACGCCTCGGCCCTGGTCGAAGCGGGCGCGTATGTCGAACCGGGCGCGCAGATCGCTGCGGGCGCTCACATCGGCCGCGGCGCATGGATCGAACCGGATGCCGTCATCGGCCCGGACGTCGAGATCGCCCCGCACGCGCACATCGGATCGGGCGCGGCGATCGGCCCTCGCGCCAAGATCGGCGTTCGTACCGTGGTCGGCGCGCACGCACGCGTGGCGGGCGGATCGCTCATCGGCGACGACGAGCAGATCGCCGACGGCGAGCGCGTCGCGACCGACCGTCGGGGCCTTCGCCTCGCCGCCTGAGCCGCGGCGCCGGCGGGGGGATACGCTGGCCTGCATGGCCGGACGCGGAGCAGCAGGAGCAGGCGGGCGTGGCGGCCAGCCCGCGCGGCCCTCGGCATCCTCTCGCCGTGCTCCTCAGAAGAGTGGGACGAAGAAGGGCGCTGCCCGCACGGGTGCGGCGCCCAAGCGCGCGAGCCCGAAGCCGGAGACGTCAACGGTGGCCGACGCTGCGCGCCGCCCGTTCCGCCTCGGCGCGGTCGAGGGCGCCACTCCCGGCAAGTGGATCGGCACCTGGCGTGAGCGGATGCCGCACGTGGCCCTCGAGCTCGTGCCGCTGACCGTCGCCGACCAACGGCAGGCGCTGGCGACGGCATCCGTCGACGCGGCACTCGTGCGACTGCCGCTAGACCGCACCGACCTGCACCTGATCCCCCTTTACGACGAGGTGCCCGTCGTCGTCTGCGCGGCCGACTCCCATCTCACGGCCGCCGACGAGCTGACTCTCGCCGACCTGGTCGGAGAGGTGATCATCGCGCCGCAGCATCCTCCCCTGGAGCTCGAGGTGGCGGGCGGCGAGATGCCCCGCTTCGCCCCGCCGGAATCCGTCGCCGACGCGATCGCGATCGCGGCGTCGGGTGTCGGGGTCGTGATCGTCCCGATGTCGCTGGCGCGGCTGCACCACCGGAAGGATGCCGCGCACCGCCCGCTCACCGACGGACCGACCTCGAGCATCGCTCTGGCGTGGCCGGCCGCTCCGGCGACGGGACCGGACGCCACGGCCGCTGCGTTCGTCGAAACCTTCATCGGCATCGTCCGTGGGCGCACCGCCAACTCGTCGCGGTGAGCGGCGTCACACACCTGCCCCGTCGGAGCATGCCCGCCTAGACTCTCGACATGTCTCCGCTCGTCTACGTGTGCGCCCGCCCGCAGCAGGGTGCGGCAGCGGCCGAGTACGAATCATTCCGTCAGGCGATGCGCCTGGACGAGAACGAGTTGGAACGCTGGGATCTCGTGCGCGACCCGTGGCCCGCCGACGCGGCCCGACGCTGGCGCGGTGCCGTCGTGGGCGGCAGTCCCTTCAACGTGACCGATCCCGAGTCGGCCAAGACCGACGCGCAGCGGCGCCTGGAGGGCGATCTCGCCCAGCTGGCGCACGCCGCGGCATCCGGCGAGACCGCCGCACTGTTCACGTGCTACGGCATCGGCGTCGCGACGCGCGCGCTGGGCGGCGAGGTGACCCGCGCGTACCCCGAAGACACGGGACCCACGAAGATCACCCTGACGGCGCAGGCCCAGCAGGATCGCCTCTTCGGGGGTCTCGCGTCGACGTTCGCGGCACTGACGGCGCACAAGGAAGGCATCGGGCGCCTCCCCGAGGGGGCCGTCCTGCTCGCGACCAACGACGCCTGCCCCGTTCAGGCCTATCGGCTCGGCGACACGCTCTACGCGACCCAGTTCCACCCCGAACCCACCGGCCGGGCATTCACCGAGCGCATGGCCGTGTACCGCGACGACGGCTACTTCGCGGCCCCCGACTACGACCGCATCGCCGCCCGCGTGCTCGCCGCGTCCCTCACCGAGCCGATGCGGATCCTCCGCGCCTTCTCGCAGACCTTCTGAGCGGGCAGGTCCGCGCGGCGTCGTTCAGTCGCCGATCGACCCGGCCACCACCCGACGCCGCAGCGTCGCGACCACGGCGGGGATCAGGATGACCGCCGCGACGACGAAGGCGGCCGTGGCGACGGCGGGCGCGTGCGGTTCACCGCTGGTGCGCGCGACACCGATCCACACGAGTCCCCACGACATCGCGAGAGCGGGAGCGATACGCCCGCCGGTGCCGAACGCGATCGCGATGCCCACGAGTGCGACCACCACGAGCACGGTGACCCCCCAGAGCTGCTGACTGTCGGCATCCATCGGCGAGACGACCTCGGCGGACAGCCACGCCGTGATGTTCGCGACGGTGGCCAGGCTCACCCAT
The DNA here is from genome assembly GCF_001724435.1 of Microbacterium sp. SCN 69-37. Lineage (NCBI taxonomy): Bacteria > Bacillati > Actinomycetota > Actinomycetes > Micrococcales > Microbacteriaceae > Microbacterium > Microbacterium sp. SCN 69-37. Next base: position 56,527 of record NZ_MEEL01000023.1, on the reverse strand, counting down.
CCGAGGTGGATGCCGACGGTCGCGTCCATGAACAGTCGATCGCTCCACGTCTCGGCCGGCGTCTGGACGAGCACACGCAAGGTGGCGCCGAGCGCCGCCAGAAGCACGACGATCGCAAGGACCGTCAGCGCCAGCGTGAGGAACTGCGCCGTCAAGAGCCAGGCGCCGTTCAGCACGGCGGTGACGGCGATCCACCAGCCGGCGCGGCGCTGACGCTCCCGCGCGCGCTGGCGCGGCAGCGCCTGCCAGATCGTGTACGCGATCATCAGCACGTAGACGAGCGACCAGATCGAGAAGGCCGGTGTCGCCGGCGCGAGCACGGTGGCATCGGCATCCAGCGCCCCGCCCTGCAGCTCGCGCACATTGGCGCCGCCGAACAGGCCCGTCCCCACCATCGCCGCGATGATCATGAAGACCACCGTGGAGATGACCACGATCTGGCGGACGAGATCGGTACCGGTCGGACGGGAGTCGTCCATGCGACCCACGGTATGAACGGATGCCGCCGCGCACCAGACCCTTGACACGCGCCCCACCGGCGCGCGCCCCGGCGCTCGGGCCCCGCGGGTGTTCTGGCGCCCACCGAATCGGTGGCGCACACCGCGGCCTCACCCCGCGAACACCGCGGAACGCGCCACACTTTCCGCACCCGCCGAAAACAGGTGGCGCGACCAGCGGCCTCGCCCCCACGGATGCCGCAGAACGCGACACCGATTCAGCTCGCCGGCGCGCCGCCCACGCACCCGAGCGGGCGCTCAGTCCGCGGGCGTGTACACGGCGTGACCGCGGGTCGGTACCAGGCCGTCGCCGCCACGCGCACCGACGACAGCGGCGGAGTCGGCCGAGAGCACGAGGGGCCCGGCATCCACGAGATGCTCGTGCGCCGTCGTCGTCGCGAGCCACACCTCACGATCCGTGAGATCGACGGTCCACGGCTCGGGCGAGAGGTTCACGTACACCGACGCGGTGTCGCGGTGAAGGATCCATCGTCCGTCGCCGACGCTCTCGGCCGCGTGCCCTCGCTGGTCGGGGTCGGTCAGCTCGGCATGATCCCGCCGCAGTCGCGCGAGTGCCCGGTACAGCGACCGCAGGCGCGCGTGGGCGGGTTCGTCGAGTTCGGACCAGTCCAGCTTCGACCGCTCGAACGTCGCCGGATCGTTCGGGTCGGGCACGAGCGACTCGTCCCACCCCATTCGCGCGAACTCGGCTTTGCGTCCCTCGCGGGTCGCGGCGGCGAGCTCGGGTTCGGGGTGCGAGGTGAAGAACTGCCACGGCGTGGACGCCCCCCACTCCTCCCCCATGAACAGCATGGGGGTGCCGGGCGCCGTCATCGTGAGCACCGCCGCGACCTCCAGGCGTGCCGGCGTCAGCGACTGGCTGAGCCGGTCACCGGCCGCGCGGTTGCCGATCTGGTCGTGGTCCTGCGCGAACGTGACGAGGCGCCACGAGGGTACCGCCGCAGGAAGGGGCGCGCCCCAGTCGCGACCCCGGAAGGACGAGAACGTGCCGTCGTGGTAGAAGCCGCCCGTCCAGGTCTTGGGCAGTGCCTGCGGATCGGCGAAGTCGGCGTAGTACCCCTCGGTCTCCCCGGTGAGGGCGACGTGCACGGCGTGGTGCCAGTCGTCCACCCACTGCGCGGTCAGCCCGTACCCGCCGGCCTCGCGCGGCAGGATCATGATCGGATCGTTCAGATCGCTCTCCGCGATGAGGCTCAGCGGACGGCCGACGTGCGCCGACAGCGCGTCGACCCGCTCGGCGATCTCCTGCAGGATGTGCACCGGGCTCGATGCGGACTCGTGCAGCGCGTGCACGGCGTCGAGCCGCAGGCCGTCGACGTGCATCTCACCGAGCCACATCAGCGCATTGTCGATGATGTAGTCGCGCACCGCCCGCTGGTCGAGGTCGATGCTCGATCCCCACGTGGTGCTCTGCCCGTCGCGCAGGTACGGCCCGAACTCGGGCAGGTAGTTTCCGGAGGGGCCGAGGTGGTTGTAGACGACGTCCTGCACGACCGCCAGTCCCGCTCCGTGAGCCGCGTCGACGAAGCGTCGGTAGGCCTCCGGGCCGCCGTAGTCCTCCTGCACGGTGTACCAGAGCACGCCGTCGTAGCCCCAGTTGTGGGTGCCGTTGAAGCCGTTGACCGGCAGCAGCTCGACGTGTGTGACACCCAGCTCGACCAGGTGGGGCAGGCGGCCGATCGCGGCATCCAATGTGCCCTCGCGGGTGAACGTGCCGACGTGCAGCTCGTAGATCAACCCCCCGGCGAGTTGCCGTCCGGTCCAGGCGGCATCGCTCCATACGAAGGATGCCGCGTCGTCCCACGCCGACAGATCGTGCACCCCCCGCGGCTGGCGGCGCGAGCGCGGGTCGGGGCGCACGTCGGAGTCGTCGAGCACGAATCCGTACTCTTCGCCCGGGTTGGGCGTCGCGAGAGTCGTCCACCAGCCGGCATCCCGCGGCGTCATCTCGATGTCCGCAGCGCCGTCCGGGAGACCGGCCAGACGCAGTCGCACCCGCGCCGCACGCGGCGCCCACACCTCAATCGTCATGCGACCATCCTGCCCGTCACGGACGGGTGCCCCGCACCCCTTGACGCGGACGGCCTACGACGTGCCGTCGGAGTTGCCCTCGTCGTGTTCGTCGGGTGTCGGGCGGCGTCCGAGGAAGAAGAAGACGACGGCGAGCACGCCGAACGGCAGCGCGACCGCCCAGTTGTGCGACGCGCTCGCATCCTGCCGCGAACTCCGCATAATGTGACGTACTCCGCACCGGATGCCGCGTCTGCGTGCGGAGTTCGTCAGGATCTGCGGAGTTCGTGGTGGCGGTCGCCGCGGGCGGTGACGCGCGTCAGTCCTCCCAGCGCGAGGGACCGCCGGATGCCGCGAACTCCGCGGCCGCCGCGGCGCGCAACTGTGGGTCGGTCGTGTAGGTGACCGCCGTGGCGGCGAGGGCCGCCGCGGCATCCACCAGGGCGTCGACGGCCGCGGGGAGCACGGTGAGCTCGGCGAAGGCCGCGTTGTGCGGTAACACGTCGTCGGGTCCGCCGAGTCCGAGCGACGGGTGGATCGACGGGACGAGCCGGCTGACGTTTCCCATGTCGGTCGACGGCCCGCCCTGCGGCGGGGCGGCCGGTGCGGGGATCTCGTGTCCGCGGGCGGCGAAGGCCTCGGTCCACCGCGCGGTCAGCGCCTTGTTCGTCTGCAGCGGCAGGTACGGCGGAACCGGGTCGACGTCGATCTCGGCGCCGGTCCCCGTGGCGAGCGCGGCTCCCTCGAGAACGGCGACGACGCGATCGGTGAGCTCACGCAGCTGCCCGACCTCGGCGGATCGCACGTAGAAAAGAGCCGACGCCCGCTCGGGGACGATGTTCGGCGCGGCGCCTCCGTCGGTGATGATGCCGTGCAGGCGGTCGCTCGGCAGGATGTGCTGACGCAGCTGGGCCACGCTCTGGTAGGCGGTGACGACCGCGTCGAGCGCGTTGCGTCCGAGCCACGGCGCTCCCGCCGCGTGCGCCGCACGCCCGTGGAACGTCACCGCGACGCGGCGCACACCCGTCGTGCGCTGTCCGAGCACGGAGCTCGTGCCCGATCCGCTCGAGGGGTGCACCATGCCGGCGGCATCCACATCGTCGAAACCGCCGGCGCGGATGATGAGCTCCTTGCCGCCCCCGTTCTCCTCCGCGGGGGTGCCGATCAGCGACAGCCGTCCACCGAGGCCGGCGACCAGCGGCGCGGCCGCGAGGAACGCCCCCACCGCGACCGCCGCGATGACGTTGTGCCCGCAGGCGTGACCGATGCCCGGCAGGGCGTCGTACTCCGCGATGATCGCGAAGTGCGGGCCGGATGCCGCGGCATCCGCGGCCGTGCTCGCCCGCAGGGCGGTGTCGAGGCCGAACGCGCCCACCTCGGCATCCACACCGTGCGCGGCGAGCAGCGCCGCGATGCGCGCGACGGACGCACGCTCCTCGAACCCGATCTCGGGCTGGTCGTACAGCTCGCGCGCGAGCCGCGCGAGCTCGGGACGCAGGCGCTCGACGGCGGCCGCGATCTCCGCGTCAACCGCGGCCGGCGACGACGCCGCCTCGGCGCTCACAGCTCGACGAGCTCGCCGTCGGCGCGGCGGAGCGTCAGACGGAACCCCGACGCCTCGCCCGCCACGACCTCCGCGACGCCGTCGCCGAGACCGTAGGCCGCGAGGATCTGCTGCAGCGCCGCCGGGTCGGGCTCGGTGCGCACGAGCGAGACGAGCTCGATCGTGGGGATGTCGCTGAGCCCCGGCTGCGCCGTGGTGCCCCAGTCGATGAGGAACGGAACGTCGAGGCGACGGTTCTCGCCACGGGTGAGGCGCCATTCCAGGAGGGTTCCGTCCGGCGTGCGCCGCGAGAGGTCGCTGACGTCACCCGGGTCGTAGCCGCCCGCGCGCGCCGTGGCGACGGTGGCCTCGATGTCGGCCGGGTGCACGGCGTAGGCCTGCACGCGGGGCGCGTCGAGGGTGGCGATGCCGAAGGTCTCCGGCAGTTCCGGCTCGGGGCGGTCGGGGTTGGGGCCGATCAGCTCGATGTACTGCGGGCCGCGGCGGCCGTCGACGGTGAGGGCGACGAGCGCGTTGGCGGTGCCGGTAGGGTGGGCGCCGCCGGGTGCGGCGACGACGCCGGTGCGCTCGGCGAACCAGTCGACCAAGGCGGCCAGGTCGGGGCCGGCGATGACGACGTGGTCCAGAAGGGTGGGGATGCTCATGATGTCCTCGGTATGGGGTTAGCGGGTGGATGCGCGGCGGGCGGGAACCTCGGGCTCGCCGAGCGACAGCATGAGCCGGTTCGCCCAGTTGAAGAAAGCCGCGCCGCCGATGACGTCGACGATCTCGGCGTCGTCGAGACCGGCCGCACGCAGCCGTGCGATGTCGGCGTCGCCGAACGCGAGCGGGGTGTCGGCGAGGGCGACGGATGCCGCGACCACCGCGTTCCACGTCTCGTCGCCGAGGTCGGCCTCCACACCCTCGTCGAGAAGGCGCTGCACGTCGGCCTGCCGGCCCGACTCGCGCGTGGCGGAGGCCGCATGCACCGACGCGCAGAAGACGCAGCCGTTGTGGCGGGAGGTCGCCGCGGCGGCGAGCTCGCGTTCGGCGCGGCCGATGCCGCCCGACACGTTGTAGAAGATGTCGAGGTCGGTGAGGGTGCGGGCGCGCAGCGCCTCGGGGTCGCGGGCGAGCAGCCGGAAGTACGGCATCTTCGCGCGGGCCGGCTCGATGAGCGCGTCGCGCTGGGCGTCGGTGAGCTCATCCTCGGCCACGGGAAGAAGCCACGGCACCCAGCCGAGGCCTTCCTGCGTGTACGCGTCGGGTCGAGCCAGCCCGGCGTAGGTGGTGACGACGTCGGTCATGTCAGGCTCCTTCGGAGACGGTGGCGGACGCGGCGGAGGTCGCGAGCGGCGCGGATGCCGCAGCCAGCACGCGCAGCCCCCAGGCGACCCGCAGTTGGAAGCTCAGGAAGGCGACGAGCTGCGACAGCGACACGATGTCGTCGGGGCTCCACCCGGCATCCACGAGCGCCTGCAGCGCCTCGGCGCGCGCCTCGCGCGGACGGAAGACGAGCAGGTGCGTGTGCGCCAACGCGGCGGACAGCCGCGGGCCCAGCGCTGCGGCTGTCCCGGCATCCGCAGCCCAACGCACGCCGTCGGTCGACTCGTCCTGCAGATTCGGCTCGCGGTACGCGCCGAACGGACCGGTCGCGGCGGCGTCGGTCGCGGCATCCGCGACGACGGCGATCAGCGCGGGCGCCTCGTCGCCGAGAAGGTCGCCGTAGAACGCCGTCGCCTCGGCGAAGCCGTGCAGCTGCGAGACGAACGAGGCGACGGCGTAACGCTCCGCCAGCGCGAACGTGCCGGGCGCGGCCGGCTCGAGCAGCGCCTCGAAGCTGCGCTGCGCGTTCTCGCGGGCCTGGGCACGCTGGTCGCGCACGGCGGCGAGCGGGCCGTTCGCGGCGATGCCGGCGAGCAGGTCGATGATGTCGGCGGTGGGGGTGCTCATGCGAGTCCTTCCGAGGGGGCGGCGAGGGCGAGCGGGCGGTGGGCGTGGTGGAGCGCGGCGGCGGCATCCGCTCCGACGGCGAAGCCGAGGCGGGGGGCGACCTCGCCGGCCAGCAGCTCGAGGGAGCGGAGGGTCAGCTCATGGGTGGCTGCGATCGAGTGCACCTGGAACGAGACGTCGCTGGCGGCCGGCAGCGTCCGGTCGGCCGACAGCGATGCGACGACCTCGTCGACCGTGCCCACGTGGGTGTCGGTGATCCGGACGAGCTCGTCGAGCGCGACCCCGTCGGTGTCGATGCCGAACATCGTACGGGCGAGGTGGCGGAGGCCGTCACCGGCCAGTTCGAGAGCGCGCGTGCGATCCTCGGGGTCGACGACGAGCGCGGTTCGCGACGCGAGCACGCGGACCGGCGCCCCCTCGGGCAGGGCGGCGCGGTAGGCCTCGATGATCGGCAGCTGCAGCTCGTGCAGGGGGGCACCGGGAGCTTCCGGCGTACGGGGCTGGGTGCGCGAGAGCAGCAGACCGTCGCCGCGCTCGCCGGCGCGGCGGCCCCCGTCGACCGAGAACGTCGCCTGCCAGATACGCGCCGACAGGTCGCCCGCGGCGGGATAGATGCGCGAGTCGGTCCCTCGGATGCCGCGCCCCTCGAGCGCGGCGAGGAGCACGTCCAGGTGATCGGCGAAGATCTCGCGGCGACGGTCGGACTCGCGTCCGAACGCCGCGAACGAGGAGGGCGTGCCGCCGGTGGCGAGGCCCAGCTGCACACGTCCGCCGCTGAGCTGATCGAGCACGGTGGCGTCCTCGGCGACGCGCAGGGGGTCATCGAGCGGAAGCGTGACGACGCCGGTGGCCAGCGCGATGCGGCTCGTGCGTTCCGCCGCGGCGGCCAGCAGCACGAACGGCGACGGCAGTCCTCCCTCGTGCTCGCCGAAGTGGTGCTGCGCGAGCCACGCCGAAGCGAAACCGTGGCGCTCCGCGTGAGCGATCTGCTCGATCGCGAACCGGTAGCGATCGGCGGCGGAGGCCTCTTCGAGCACACGGCTGAAGAAGCCGAGACGGGGACCGCTCATGCGGATACCTCTTCCTTGCGGGGGACGACGGGGCCGGCGGAGGTGAAGGCCGCAGCCCTCGACGCGGAGTCTGTGCGCAGCGACGCGCCGGGGATCGCCGCGAGGAGCTCGCGCGTGTAGGCGTGCTGCGGATCGGCGAAGACCGCGGCGGCCGCGCCGTGCTCCACCTGACGGCCGCGGCGGAGCACCGAAACGGTGTCGGCGATCTGGCGGACGACGGCGAGATCGTGCGAGATGAACACGTAGGTCAGTCCGAGCTCGCTCTGCAGCCGCGCGAGCAGCCGCAGGATCTGCGCCTGGACCGTGACGTCGAGGGCCGAGACGGCCTCGTCGAGCACGACCAGCTCGGGCTCCACGATCAGCGCACGCGCGATGGCCACGCGCTGGCGCTGCCCGCCGGAGAGCTCCCGCGGATGCCGCGACGCGATCTCGGGCGCGAGGGCGACGAGCTCGAGGTGATGCGCCACCCGGTCGGCCCGCTCGCCGCGGGTGCCGATGCCGAAGTTGCGAAGGGGCTCGGCGAGGATGTCGGCGATGCTCTGGCGCGGATCGAGCGACGCGTACGGGTTCTGGTAGACGAGCTGGGTGGTGCGGTGGAACGCGCGGCGTGCCCGTCCGCCGGCGAGCGCGGTGACCTCGGTTCCGCCGACACGGATCGTGCCGCGCGTCGGGCTGTTGAAGCCCGCGATCGAGCGCCCTGTCGTCGTCTTGCCCGAGCCCGACTCCCCGACGAGGGCGTGCGTCGTGCCGGGGGCGACGGTGAACGACACGTCGTCGACGGCGACCAGGGGCGAGCGTCCCGCGCGGCGGAACTCCTGCGTGAGCCCGGAGACCTCGACCAGGGTGTCGGCGAGGGCGGCGGCATCCGGCGCCGTGCGCTCGACGACGCGGGCGAGCGAGGGGGCGTCGGCGAGGAGCGTACGGGTGTAGTCCGACGTCGGCGCCGCCAGAACCCCAGCCGTGGGCCCCGCTTCCTGCACGCGGCCGCCCTGCATCACGACCAGCGCGTCGGAGCGGTCTGCGGCGACAGCGAGGTCGTGCGTGATGAAGAGGATGCCGGTGCCCGTCTCGGCGCGCAGCTCGTCGAGAAGGTCCAGGACGGTCCGCTGCACCGTCACGTCGAGCGCGCTCGTGGGCTCGTCGGCGATGATCAGCTCGGGCTGCAGCGCGAGCGCCGCCGCGATCAGCACCCGCTGGCGCATACCCCCGGACAGCTCGTGCGGATACTGACGTGCGCGAGCCTCGGGGTCGTCGATGCCGACGCGTTCGAGCAGGTCGATGACGCGCGCCTGGATCTTGGCGCGGTCCTTCCACCCGTGGATGCGGAGGGCTTCGCCGACGCTCCAGCCGATGGTGGCCACCGGGTTGAGCGAGTTGCCCGGGTCCTGCGGGATGAGCGCGATGCAGCGTCCGCGCAGATGCCGCCAGCGGCGCTCGCCGAGACCGACGAGCTCGGTCGGCCCGTCGGTGCGCTCGGACAGTCGGATGCTGCCGCCGGAGACGCGGCCGTTGGCGGCGAGCAGGCCGATGACCGACTGGGCGACGGTCGTCTTGCCCGAACCGGACTCGCCCACCAGAGCCGTGACCGACCCCGCCTCGACGTCGAACGAGACCCCGCGGACGGCCTCGACGGCACCGCGACGCGTGCGGTACTGCACGGCGAGGTCGCGGATGGACAGCAGCGGCTGCGCGCTCATGCGGCATCCCCTCCTCGAAGGGCCTGGCTGAGGCGGTTGGTCGCCAGCACGACGAACACGACGATCAGGCCGGGCAGCACCGTGAGCCACCAGGCGGTGGCGACGTAGTTGCGTCCCTCGGCGATCAGCAGGCCCCACTCGGGCGTGGGCGGCGGCGCGCCGTAGCCGAGGAAGCCGAGGGTCGAGATCTGCAGGATCGCCGAGCCGAACTGCAGCGCCGCCAGCGCGATCACCGGAGTGAGCGAGTTGGGCAGGATGTGGCGCCACAGCACGCCGAAGAACGTGCCGCCCGAGCCGTAGGCCGCCTCGACGAAGTCGGTGACCCGAACGCTCACGACGCGCGAGCGCGCCAGGCGCGCGAACACCGCGATCGAGGTGACCCCGACCGCGACGGCGGCGCTCGTGGTGCCGAAGCCCAACAGGATCACGACGCTCAGCGACAGCAGCAGTGCGGGGATCGCGAGCAGCACGTCGACGACACGCATGAGCACCTCGTCGATGACGCCGCCGAGCGCTCCGGCCGCGAGGCCGATGGCGGTGCCCACGACGAGGCCGACGAGCACGGCGACGAGCGCGCCGATGATCGACTGCGAGGCGCTGTAGACGACACGGGCGTAGAGATCGCGGCCGGTGGCGTCGGTGCCGAACCAGTGCTCGGCGCTGGGCGCCTGCAGCGCGGGCGCGACCGTCTCGGTGGGGTTCTGGGCCGTGAACAGGCCCGGGAACAGCGCCCACAGCAGGGCGACGAGGATCACGAGCGCCGGCAGGACGAACCCGACGCGCGAGACGAGGCTCCGCCAGCGCAGGCGCCGGTCGGGAGCGGGGGCGCCGGGGCCCGGGTCGCCGGGTGCGGTGTCGCCGGCGAGTCCAGCGGTGGTGGCCAGGGCGGTCATCGGTTCCCTCCTCGGGAGGCGGCGGCCGCCACGGTGGCACCGACCTCGGCATCCACGAGCTCGTCGACGGCGCGGTCGGCGGCCTCTTCGCGCGGTGCCGCGACCGACCCGCGGGTGGGCCCGGAGGTGCGCAGCCTCGCGTCGAGCACGGGGTACAGCAGGTCGACGATAAGATTGATGACGACGAAGGCGACGGTGGAGATCACGACGACGGCGAGCAGCACCGGGGTGTCGCGGTTGGCGACCGCCTGCGCCGTCAGCTGACCGATGCCGGCACGGGCGAAGACCGTCTCGGTCACGACCGCACCGCCCACGAGCTCGCCGAAGAGCAGTCCCGCCATCGTCAGGGTCGGCAGCAGCGCGTTGCGGGCGACGTTTCGCCACAGCAGCCACGGCGTGCTCGCCCCGCGCGCACGCACGACGGCGACGAACGGCTGCTCGCGCACCTCGTCGATCGAACGCATCAGCACCTGTGAGAGGGGCGCCGCGATCGGGGTCGCCAGGGTGATCACCGGCAGGATGAGCGCCTGCACGGGGTTGGCCCCGATGACGGGCACGAGCCCGAGCCGGAACGAGAACACCTGGATCAGGATGATGCCGATCCAGAACACCGGCAGGGAGACGAACAGGGGCGGGATGCCGCGGAACACCCGACGCAGCCCGCGACCCGCACCGTACGTCGCGGTGAAGGCGATCGTGACCGCGAGGAACACCGCCAATGCGAGACCGAGCACCGCCAGGGTCAGGGTGGGCGGCAACGCCGTCGCGATGAGGTCGGAGACGGCCGCGCCGCTGGCCACCGAATAGCCGAAGTCGCCCGTGAGGAAGCCCGCGATCGAGCGGACGTACTGGACGACGAGCGGCTGATCGGCACCCAGCGACTGGCGGATCGCCTCGATCTGCTCGGGGGTGAGCCCCAGCTCGGGGCTCCCGTACCGGGCGATGACGGCGTCACCGGGGAGCGCGGCCAGCAGCAGGTAGGCCGCCGTGTAGGCCAGAGCGAGCACGAGCACCGCCTGGCCCACACGACGAAGGACGTACGTCATGGATTCCCGGATCTCCCGACTCAGCCCGCGAGCCAGGTCGAGGAGAAGGTCGGGCGTCCGACCGACTCGGTCTCGAAGCCCTGGACCTTGGCCGTCAGGCCGAAGACCTGCGGTTCCTCGAAGATCGGCAGGATGTAGGCGTTCTCGGCGAGGTAGGTCTGCGCCGCCGCGGATGCCGCCTGACGCTGGGCCGTCGTGGGCTCGGACGCGATCGCCTGCAGGAGCGTGTCGAGCTGCGGGTCGCCGATGCTGCCGTCCGTGGGGTTCAGGTTGAGCAGCGTGTTGCGGTTCTTCGAGAAGTACTGCGACTTCAGCACATCGAAGTCCGCGCGGCCGACCATGGAGTGGTACACCTGGATGACGCTCTGGTCGGTGGACGCCTTGGTCTGCGCGGCCATGTCGCCGGCGAACAACGACACCTGGATGCCGAGCTTGCCCAGCTGCTCCTGGATGAGGGTGACGACCTCCTTCGAGCGCGGCTGCGGCAGCGCCTCGTTGAAGCTCAGCGTGAGCTTCTCGCCGTCCTTGGCACGGATGCCGTCGGATCCGAGGGTCCACCCCGCGGCATCCAGCAGCGACGCGGCCTTGGCCGGGTCGTACGTGTAGTACGAGGAGGTGTCGACGTAGCCGAGGGCGGTCTTGGCGAGCGCGCCGGTGGCCAGCGGGTAGTTCTTCGTGAACAGGGTGTCGACGATCTTCTGCCGGTCGATGCCGGCGATGATCGCCTGACGCACACGCACGTCGGCCAGACGCGGCTCACGGAAGCGGAAGCTCAGGCCGTTGTTGACGCCGTTGGTGGCGGCGGCGTGCAGCGAGAGGGCTCCAGCGGCGAACTGCGCCTCGTCGGGGGCGGGGATGTTGCGCGCGATGTCGGCTTGGCCTGCGACGACGGTGCCGACGCGCACGCTGTTCTCGGCCGCGACGACGTAGTTGACGCCCGCGAGGTAGGCGGCGCCCTGATGCTTCAGCGACGGCGGCGCCCAGTTGTAGTCCTTGCGCGCGGTGACGCTGGTCTGCGTGCCGATCTGCTCGTCGGAGATGACGAACGGGCCGCTGCCGATGATCTTGGTGGCGTTGCCCGGTCCGAACTGCTCGCTCGTGCGGTCGAGGGTCGCATCCGACAGCAGGCCCGAGTTGATGGTCGAGACGGCCTGCGCGAAGCCGGGCGACGGCGCGGTGAAGTGGAACACCACCGTGTGGTCGCCGGTCACCTCGCCGTGGTCGTAGTTGTTGATCGCCTCCGACACCGGAAGCGCCCGAGCCTTGTCACCCTTGCCGTAGAGGTCGATGTTCTTCACGACGTTGGCGGCGGTCAGCGGGGTGCCGTCGGAGTAGGTGACGTCGGTGCGCAGGTCGAACGTGTACTCGGTGGCGTCGTCGTTGACCTTGTAGTCGGTGGCGATCCACGGCTCGAGCTCGAGCGTCTCGGGGTTCTGGTAGAGCAGCCGGTCGGTCACGTTGTTGACGATGCCGCCGTTGGGGTAGAAGCCCGCGGACGGCGGGTACAGCGTCGTCCACGTCTGCGGCTCCAGGTAGGTGAGCGTGCCGCCGGTCTTCGGCTCGCCTCCAGCGGAGGCGGCGGGGGCGGCACTGCCGGAAGCGCAACCGGCGAGGAGGGCGACCGCGGCGAGGGTGGATGCCACGACGAGGGTCGTGCGGGTCAGTCGGGACATGGTGGTCTCCTGGTGTGCGCCGGGCGGCGCTGCGGTGAGCGGGATGATCCACCCCACCACGGCTGCATCCGGCGGGACCAACCGGCGGTCACGTGACGTAAGCGATCGTCACGAAACGTCATACGCACCCCTTTTCGACTCGCTGCGCTCGCTCAACGACCGGGGGGAGGGCGGCGCCTCCCGGTCGTTGAGCGAGCGGCGCAGCCGCGAGTCGAAAGGCCCCGACCCCGTCCGCGCCGAGCGGTCAGTCGGCCGCGACCAGCAGCGCGACCGGCAGGTCGGCGAGAACGACGGCCAGGGGCGCGGCCCCGCCGGCGAGCTCGCGTCCGGTGAACGCATCGCGCCAGCGTCCCGTGGGCAGCAGCACCGCGGTGTCGCCCCAGCCGCCGCGCGCGGCGAGCCCGACGGGCAGACGCGTCGCCACCGCGATCGCACCGCCCCGGTCGAACGCGACGGCGTGCGCGGATGCCGCGCCGACGACGGGCAGCGGCGTGTACCGCGTGAACAGGTCGGGCCGGGCACGGCGCAGCCGCAGGGTCCGCGACACGACGAGGAGCTTGGCGGCGCCGGTGTCATCGACCGACGGCATCCATCCGTCGTCGAGCCGTGCGAGCAGCGCGCGGCGCCCGGCGACATCGACGGGGCGCCGGTTGTCGGGGTCGACGAGCGAGAGGTCCCACAGCTCCGTGCCCTGGTAGACGTCCGGCACGCCGGGTCCGGCCAACTGCAGCAGCTTCGCCGACAGGGAGTTCGAGCGGCCGGCATCCACGACGTCGGCGACGAGCGCCTCGACCGTCGGCCGCGCGGCATCGAACGCGGCGTCGACGAGTCCGTGGACGCGCGCTTCGAACGCCTCATCGGGATCGGTCCAGCTCGTGCCGACGTCGCCCTCACGCGCGGCCTTCTCGGCGTACGCGTGCAGCCGCTCGGGGAGGGCCGGATCGTCCGACCATGCACCGATCACCGCCTGCCACAGGAGCGCATCGAGGGGGCCGTCCCCGGTGGATGCCGTCGCACGCAGCGCGTCCAGCGCCGCCGCCCAGCGGTCGGGGATCTCCGCGAGCACCGACAGGCGCGCCCGCACGTCCTCGGAGCGCTTGGTGTCGTGCGTCGTCAGCGCCGTGAGGGCGTGCGGCCACGACCCCTGGCGACGCGTGAACGCCGCGTGGAACCCGGGGACGTCGAGCGCGAACCACGACGGGTCGCCGCCCACCTCGGTGAGCGAGCTCAGCCGCGTATACCGGTAGAACGCACGATCCTCGACGCCCTTGGCGGTCACCGGGCCGGTGGTCTGCATGAAGCGCCGCGACAGCTCGGCGTCCGCATCGGCGACGAGCTCCGCCAGCACGACGAGGGCGTCGGCGAGGTCGGGCCGGCGCGCGGATGCCGTGGCCACGGCATCCGCCAGCAGCTCGCGGCCGGCCGGAAGGTACGCGCGGTAGACGGGGAAGGCGGCGAGCAGCTCGGCGAACGCGTCACGGGCACGGTCGTCGCCGAGGTGGGCGCGCACGGCGTCGGGCAGGCAGCGGATGAGACGACCGACCTCGGCGGCCTGCGAGGTGTCGGCGATCTCGCGCTTGGTGCCGGCGATCATGTCGTGCCAGTCCACGGGCCCGCCGCGCAGGCGCTCGTCGAGCGCGGTCAGCGCCGGCGCGCCGGCCGGGTCGACGAGCACCCGGTCGATCTCGCCGAGGGCGTCGTAGCCCGTGGTGCCGTCGGTGGCCCACCAGCCGGGCAGCTGTTCGCCCGGCTCGAGGATCTTCTCGACGTAGACGGGAAAGGCGGGGGTCGACGCGGCGCCGCGGGCCTCCGCGACCGCCGCAGCGAGCGCGTCGAGGTAGCCGCCCGGGTCGGCGAGGCCGTCGGGATGGTCGATGCGCAGACCGTCGACGAGCCCCTCGCGCACCCAGCGGAGGATCTCCCCGTGCGATGCCGCGAACACGTCGGGCAGCTCGACCCGCACCCCCGCGAGCGAGGTCACCGTGAAGAAGCGACGGTAGTTCAGCTCCTCGGCATCCCGCCGCCACGACGTCACCCGCCAGTGCTGGCGCTCCAGCACGTCGCGCACCGCGAGGCGGTCGGTCGTCGCGCGCAGCGGCGCGGTGCCCGGCGCCAGCGGCAGCACGAGGTCGTAGTAGCGCACCGTGCCGAAACCGTCGTCGTCGCCCTCCGGGGGTGCGACCTCGATCTCGCCGCGACCGAGCACCTCGTCGAGGGTGCCACCCAGCACGGGCAGCACGACGCGCTCGGCGCCGTGCTCCCAATCGATATCGAACGCGTGCGCGTGTCGTGACGCCCGTCCGTGGGTCAGGACGTCCCACCACCACGGGTTCTCGGTCGGATCGGCGACGCCCTGATGGTTCGGCACGATGTCCACGAGGATGCCGAGACCCGCGTCCCGTGCCGCGGCGACGAACCGCGACAGCCCGCCCGGGCCGCCCCGGTCGGCGTCCACCCGCGTGGGGTCCACCACGTCGTAGCCGTGGTCGGAGCCGGAGGCCGCCTGCAGGATCGGCGACAGGTAGGCCCAATCGACGCCGAGATCGTGCAGGTAGCCGGTGACGGCGGCGGCGGCATCCAGGTCGAACGACGCGCGCACCTGCAGGCGGTAGGTCGAGGCGGGCGCGCTGCGCGGGTCGTCGGCCACGGTCAGTGCGGCAGCTCGGGCTGCGGGGCCGGCGAGCGCACGATGTCGATCGGCACCGTCAGCGCCGCCAGCGACGCGGCGACGGAGTGGTCGACGTCGGGCTTCTGCTCCTGATAGTCGCGCAGGACGATGAGCGAGCGACCCGCCAGCTCGACGGCTTCGCCTCCGCGGCGCGACTCGGTGTCGGTGAGCTGGCCCGTGGTGTCGACGACGATCTCCCACTGCGGGCTGAACTCCGCGCGGGGGATCGTGAACGAGAGCCCTTCATCACCCGCGTTGAACAGGATGAAGAAGTGGCGATCGACGATCTGCTCGCCGCGGCGGTCGCGCTCCCGGATGCCGTCGCCGTTGAGGAACACCCCGACGGCGCGGCCGAAGCCGGACTCCCAGTCCTCGGGCTGCATCTCGGTGCCGTCGGGGCGCAGCCACGCGATGTCGGGCAGCGGCGCACCCTCCTCGCGGCGGACGGGCCGGCCGTCGAAGAAGCGGCTGCGCCGGAACGTCGGATGCTCGCGGCGCAACCGGGCGAGGGCGGCCGTGAACTCCACGAGCGGCTGGTCGACGTGGTTCCAGTCGATCCAGGTGATGTCGTTGTCCTGCGCGTACCCGTTGTTGTTGCCGCGCTGCGTGCGGCCCAGCTCATCGCCGTGCGAGATCATCGGCACGCCCTGGCTGAGCAGCAGCGTGGCAAGGAAGTTGCGCTGCTGGCGCGCGCGCAGCATCAGGACGCCCTGGTCGTCAGTGGGGCCTTCCACACCGCAGTTCCACGAGCGGTTGTGCGATTCGCCGTCGTTGTTGTCCTCACCGTTGGCCTCGTTGTGCTTCTCGTTGTACGAGACGAGGTCGCGGAGCGTGAAGCCGTCGTGCGCGGTGACGAAGTTGATGGAGGCGACCGGTCGACGCCCCGAGTTCTCGTACAGGTCTGCCGAGCCCGTCAGCCGCGACGCGAACTCGCCCAGCGTCGCCGGCTCGCCGCGCCACAGGTCGCGGACGGTGTCGCGGTACTTGCCGTTCCACTCCGTCCACTGCGGCGGGAAGTTGCCCACTTGGTAGCCACCGGGGCCGATGTCCCAGGGTTCGGCGATGAGCTTGACCTGCGAGATCACCGGATCCTGCTGCACGATCTCGAAGAAGGCCGCGAGTCGATCGACCTCGTAGAACTCGCGGGCGAGGGTCGCCGCCAGATCGAACCGGAAGCCGTCGACGTGCATCTCCAGCACCCAGTAGCGCAGGGAGTCCATGATCAGCTGGAGGGTGTGCGGGTTGCCGACGTTCATGCTGTTGCCGGTGCCGGTGTAGTCGGTGTAGTACCGCTTGTCGTCGGCTTCGAGCCGGTAGTAGGCCTCGTTGTCGATGCCGCGCATCGACAACGTCGGTCCCATGTGGTTGCCCTCCGCGGTGTGGTTGTAGACCACGTCGAGGATGACCTCGATGCCCGCGGCGTGCAGGGCTTTCACCATGCTCTTGAACTCCTGCACCTGCTGACCGCGCTGACCGCTCGAGGAGTAGGTGTTCTGCGGCGCGAGGAAGGCGATCGTGTTGTAGCCCCAGTAGTTGCTGAGACCCTTCTCCTGCAGGGTGGAGTCGTTGACGAACTGGTGCACCGGCATGAGCTCGATCGCGGTCACGCCGATGTGCTTGAGGTGCTCGATGACGGCGGGATGCGCGATCGCGCTGTAGGTGCCGCGGATCTCCTCGGGGATCTCGGGATGCAGCTGCGTCAGCCCCTTGACGTGGGCCTCGTAGATGACGGTCTCGGCATACGGGGTCTTCGGCAGCCGGTCGCCCGCCCAGTCGAAGAAGGGGTTGACGACGACGCCCTTCATCATGGCCGCGGCCGAGTCCTCGTCGTTGCGGGAGTCGGGGTCGCCGAAGTCGTAGCCGAACACCGACTGCCCCCAGTGGACCTGCCCTTCGACCGCCTTCGCGTAGGGGTCGAGCAGCAGCTTGTTGGGGTTGAACCGATGCCCGTTGGCGGGATCATTCGGCCCGTGCACGCGATAGCCGTATCGCTGGCCCGGCTGCACCGTGGGCAGATACACGTGCCACACGAACGCATCGACGTCGCGCATCTCGATGCGCGTCTCCTTGCCGCGGTCGCCGAACAGACACAGCTCGACGCGCTCGGCACCCTCGCTGAACAGCGCGAAGTTCGTTCCACTGCCGTCGAACGTCGCCCCGAGCGGGTACGCGGATCCTGGCCATGCCTGCATGTGCGACTCCCTGTGCGATGACATCGTTCGGTGACACCGTTGCCACACGCTCGAACCGTGACGAGACCATCCCGTGACGAGTTCAGCCTAGGCCTCGGACCCACTCGTCGGGGTGTGGGACGGTGGGTCTGGACGCGGGCGCGCGGAGTTGCTATACGCCGCGGCACCCCGCGAGAAACCAGCCTCGGAGCGAGAAACACGTGCAGACGTGATGTCTCGCGGCCGGGATGGTTTCTCGCTGGCTGCAGGACGCCGGCGGTGCGGGATGCCGTCAGGCGGCGAGGTTGCGGGCCGCCTGGCGAGCGGCCCCGAGCGCGACGTACTCGCCCGCCGCGGGCACGTCCACCGGCACGCCGAGGACGTCGGGGGCGATGCGCCGCACCGCCTCGGACTGCGCGCCGCCGCCGACCAGCAGCGCCCGTTCGATCGGCACACCGAGCCCGCGGATGGCATTCAGGCCGGCCGCGAGTCCTCGCAGCATGCCCTCGACGGCGGCGCGGGCGAGGTTCTCGCGGGTGGTGGAGGCGAGCGTCATCCCCGTCAGCTCCGCGGTCGCATCGGGCAGGTTGGGAGTGCGCTCCCCCTCGAAGTAGGGCAGCAGGCGCAGCCCCCCGGCGCCGGATGCCGCGGCCAGCGCGAGCCGGCTGAGCTCCCCGTGGTCGACGGCGAGCAGCCGGGCGGTCACGTCCAGCACGCGTGCGGCGTTGAGCGTCGCCACCAGCGGGAGGAAGTGGCCGTCGGCATCCGCGAAGCCCGCGACGGTGCCGGTGGGGTCGATCGTGCGCTCCGCACTGACCGCGAACACGGTGCCGCTGGTCCCGATCGAGACGACGACGTCGCCGACCGTCGCGCCCACCCCGAACGCCGCCGCCGCGTTGTCGCCCGCGCCCGCGCCGACGCGGCGGCCGTCGGCATCCGTGACCGACTCGAGAGGGCCGAGCACCCGCGGCAGCGCGGCGTCGTGGCCGAGCGCGGCGACGAGCAGATCGCGATCGTAGGCGCCTGTCGCGGGGTTCCAGTAGCCCGTGCCGGAGGCGTCGGAACGGTCGGTGATCAGCTCGTCGAACGCCGCGGTGCCCTCAGCCACCGGCCCGAACCCGCGCAGGCGCCAGGTCAGCCAGTCGTGCGGCAAGGCGACGGCGGCCACGGCCGCGGCGTGGTCGGGTTCGGAGTCGCGCAGCCACCGGAGCTTGGTGACGGTGAAGGAGGCCACGGGCACGAGTCCGGTGCGTCGCGCCAGCTCGTCGGCGCCGAACTGCGTGATCAGATCCGCCGCCGCCCCCGCCGAGCGGGTGTCGTTCCACAGCAGCGCGTCGCGCACGACCGCGCCGCGCGCATCGAGCGCGACCATGCCGTGCTGCTGCCCGCCGATCGCCCAGGCGGCGACGTCGGCGATGCCCCCGGCATCCGCGATCGCCTCCTGCAGCGCGACCCACCACGCCTCGGGATCGACGCTCGTGCCGTCGGGGTGCGCCGCGCGCCCCGAACGGACCACGGCTCCCGTCTCCGCATCGACGATGACGACCTTGCAGGACTGCGTCGACGAGTCGACGCCCATGACGAGTGCCATGTCGGCATCCTCTCTCGGTGGACCGCCACCACCCGCCGAGACACCGGATCCGCACCGAGACACCGGCGTGCGGCGGGTGTCTCGGTGCGGACGTGGTGTCTCGCGGGCGGGGCGGTCGGGCGGATGCCGGGGTCAGCGGGCGCCGAGCAGGTGCTCGGTGGCCAGCTGCTGCAGGCGGACGAAACCGAAGCCCTTGCCGCCGAGGTAGGCGTCGGTGTCGAAGTCCTCGTAGGCGGAGCGGTCGGCCACGAAGTCGTCGTAGCTCTCGCCCTCGGCGAACGTCGGCTGAGCGAGCTCGGCCACGCGCGCAGCGGCAAGTGCCTCCTGCACCTCCGGATCGGCGCGGAAAGCGGCCGCGCGCTCCTTCAGCAGCAGGTACGTGCGCATGTTGGCGGCTGCCGAGTCCCAGACGCCGGTCTCGTCCTCGGTGCGCGAAGGCTTGTAGTCGAAGTGGCGCGGTCCCTCGTAGGCCGGGCCGCCGTTCGGGCCGCCGTTTTCGAGCAGGTCGACCAGCGCGAACGCGTTGTGCAGGTCGCCGTGGCCGAACACGAGGTCCTGGTCGTACTTGATGCCGCGCTGACCGTTGAGGTCGATGTGGAAGAGCTTGCCATGGTAGAGCGCCTGGGCGATGCCCGCGGCGAAGTTCAGGCCGGCCATCTGCTCGTGGCCCACCTCGGGGTTCAGGCCCACGAGCTCGGGACGCTCGAGCGAGTCGATGAAGGCGAGGGCGTGCCCGACCGTCGGCAGGAGGATGTCGCCGCGCGGCTCGTTCGGCTTGGGCTCGATCGCGAAGCGGATGTCGTAGCCCTTGCTGTCGACGTAGTCGCCGAGGAAGTTGACGGCTTCGCGGTAGCGCTCCAGCGCCTGGCGGATGTCCTTCGCGGAGTCGTACTCGGCGCCTTCGCGACCGCCCCACATGACGAACGTCTGCGCGCCGAGCTCGGCTCCGAGGTCGATCTGGCGCAGCACCTTGCGGATGGCGAAGCGGCGTACGTCGCGGTCGTTCGAAGTGAAGCCGCCGTCCTTGAAGACGGGGGCGCTGAAGAGGTTGGTCGTGACCATCGGCACCTTCAGTCCCGTCGCGTCCAGCGCCCCCTTGAGACGGTCGATCTGGTGCTGACGGTCGGCGTCGCTGGAGCCGAAGGGGAAGAGATCGTCGTCGTGGAAGGTCAGCCCATACGCCCCCAGCTCGGCGAGCTTCTCGACCGCGTGCACGACGTCGAGCGGCGGACGGGTCGGGCCGCCGAACGGGTCGGTGCCGTTGTAGCCGATGGTCCAGAGACCGAAGGTGAACTTGTCGGCGGGGGTCGGGGTGGTCATGACGCTCCTTCGCGGTCTCCCGGGTGGGAGGTTTGTTGTTGACAGCAACCTATACCACGACGCACCCGTCGTCTACCGCGACGCCCGGCATCCGCGCCTCTAGGGTGGACGCGTGGCACGCGCAGAAGGAACCGTCGAAGGCGTTCGGCGCGCCAACCTCTCCCGCGTGCTGCGGCTCGTTCACGAAGACGGCCCCCTCTCGCGCGCGGCACTCACCGAAACGACCGGTCTGAACCGGTCCACGGTCGGCGCGCTGGTCGCCGACCTCGTCAGCGCGGGCCTCGCCACCGAGGGCGCCCCCGAGATGCACCGGCGCGTGGGACGGCCCTCACCGTCGGTCGCGGCCGCCGCGGACGTGGTCGCCATCGCGGTCAATCCCGAGGTCGACGCCCTCACCGTGGCCGCCATCGGACTCGATCGCACGATCGTGTGCCGCGAGCGCATCGAGCTCGCCGGACTGCTCACCCCCCAAGAGGCCACCGCGCTCACCGCCGAGGTGGTCGAACGCTGGCGCACGGGGGTGCTCGCCTCGCACCGCATCGTCGGCATCGGCATCGCGGTGCCCGGGCTGGTGCGCTCCGCCGATGGCCTCGTGCGCCGCGCCCCGCACCTCGACTGGACCGACGCCCCGCTGCGCGACGAGCTCGCGCAGGCCACGGGCCTGCCGACGGCGATCGACAACGACGCGACGCTCGGCGCCCTCGCCGAGAGCCGCTACGGAGCCGGTCGCGGCGTCGCCGATCTGATCTACGTCAACGGCGGCGCAAGCGGCATCGGCGGCGGCCTGGTGATCGGCGGACACCTCGTGCGCGGCGCGGGCGGCTACGCCGGCGAGCTCGGCCAGAACAGGCCGGGCATCGCACAGCCGGCGGATCGTCGCTCGGGCGCGCAGGGCACTCTGGAAGACGAGGTGAGTCGCTCGCGCCTGCTCGCCGTCGTGGGGCTGCACAGCGCGGACGAACCCACGCTCGAGGAGGCGATCCGCACCTCGGGGAGCGTGGAGGTCGCCGCGGAGGTCGAACGACAGCGCCGCATTCTCGCGACGGCGTTGGCGAACGCCGTGAACGTGCTCAACCCGTCGACCGTCATCCTCGGCGGCTTCCTGGCGACGATCCTCGACCAGGATGCCGAGGCCCTCCAGAGCGCCGTCCGCGAGCAGGCGATGGCCATGAACGTCGAAGACCTGCACCTGCGTGCGGCCGACCTGGGCCCCGACCGCCTGCTCGTGGGCGCGGCTGAGATCGCCTTCGACGCGCTGCTCACCGACCCCCTCGATGCACTGCCTGGCGCGCTGCCTGACGCGGGCTGACCCCCGGCATCCCCGCGCTCAGCGCAGCGGTGCGGTCGTCGCGCGCGGAATGAGCCGCGTGGGAAGCACGAGGTGCGTGGCCTCGGGGGTTCCCCCGGCGAGCATCGTCACCAGCATCCGTGCGGCCTCGGCGCCGAGGCGCTGAATGGGCTGGCGCACCGTGCTGAGCGGACGCGCCGTGAGGAAGGCTTCGGGGATGTCATCGAATCCGATCACCGACAGGTCGCCCGGCACATCCAGTCCCAGCTCCCCCGCCACCTCGATGAGCCCGAGCGCGGTGCGGTCATTGGCGGCGAACACCGCCGTGGGCCGGTCGGACTGCTGCAGCAGCGCACGCCCGACGACACGGACCGTGTCGGGGTCGTACATGCCCACGGCCACGAGGGCCGGGTCGAAGCGGATGCCGGCCTGACGCAGCGCGCGGCGGTAACCCGCCTCGCGCATCTCCGACGAGCGCAGTTCGGGCCGCCCCGCGAGAAACCCGATGCGCCGATGCCCGAGCTCGAGCAGGTGTGTCGTCGCCTCGAGTCCGCCGGCGAGGCTGTCGGATTCGACCGACGGGATGTCGACGCGGCCGGCGTGCGGGTCGACCGCGACGATCGGGACGTCGGCGTTCACACCCACCACGGTCGGGGTCACCATGATCGCCGCGTCGATCAGCGTTCCGCTGAGGCGGCTGAGCGAGCGCCGCTCCCACCCCTGCGGGTCGCTGTCGCGTGCTCCCGCGTACGCCAGCAGGTCATAGCGATGACTGCTCAGTGCCGCACCGACGCCTTTGAGCACCTCCGCGCTGAACGGCTCGAAGTCCGAGACGAGCACGCCCACGACCCCCGTCCGGCGGGAGCGCATACTGCTGGCGACGAGGCTCGACTCGTAGCCGAGCTCGGCCACGGCATCCAGCACGCGCGACACCGTCGCACTGGCGACGCCATACCGCCCGTTGACCGCTTTGGACACCGTGGCGACCGACACTCCGGCGGCGGCGGCGACGTCATGGATGGTGGCTCTGCGACTCACGGGGCGATCCTATGGGGACGGAAACGTTATTGAAAAGGTTTTTGAAAACGTTTGACGTTGTTGACAACAAATGGACACACTGGTGCACATTCCGGCCTGAACCCGTTCACCGGAATGCTCCGTGCCCCGAATGACCGGGGTGAGGCTCAATGAGGAGGACAGGAATCACATGAAGGCGAACAAGATCCTGACCGGAGCGGTGCTCCTGGTCGCGGGCACGCTCGGTCTGAGCGCCTGCAGCGGCGGATCCGGCGGGACCAACGCCGACGGCAAGGTCGAGATGACGCTCTGGCAGAACTCGACCACCGGTCCCGGACAGCAGTTCTGGAAGGACGCGATCGCGGCCTTCGAGAAGGAGAACCCGAACGTCACCATCACGATGCAGTCCGTGCAGAACGAAGACATGGACGGCAAGCTGCAGACCGCGCTGAACGCGGGCGACGCTCCCGACATCTTCCTGCAGCGCGGCGGCGGCAAGCTCGCGGCGATGGTGCAGGCGGGTCAGCTGATGGACCTCACCGACAAGATCGGCGACACCGCCAAGTCGGAGATCTCCGAGGGCTCCTTCAAGGCCGAGACCTACCAGGACAAGGTGTGGGCCATGCCGCTGGCGGTGCTGCCGAGCGGCTTCTGGTACAGCTCCGACCTGTTCACCAAGGCGGGCATCACGACGCCGCCGACCACCATCACCGACCTGGAGTCGGCCGTCGGCAAGCTGAAGTCTGCGGGCGTCGCACCCATCGCGCTCGGCGCGAAGGACGCCTGGCCGGCCGCCCACTGGTACTACAACTTCGCCCTCCGCGAGTGCAGCGCCCAGACCATCGAGAAGACCGGCGACACCAAGGACTTCAGCGACGGCTGCTGGCTGAAGGCTGCGGAAGACCTGAACGACTTCGCCGCGACCCAGCCGTTCAACGACGGCTTCCTGACCACGAGCGCCCAGCAGGGCGCCGGCAGCTCTGCCGGTCTCGTCGCCAACCACCAGGCCGCGATGGAGCTCATGGGCGCGTGGGACCCGGGCGTGATCGCCTCCCTCACCCCCGACGAGAAGCCGCTGCCCGACCTGGCATGGTTCCCGTTCCCCGAGCTGTCCGGCGGCCAGGGCGAACCGGGCTCGATGATGGGCGGCGTCGACGGGTACTCGTGCTCGGTCAAGGCTCCGAAGGAGTGCGCCGACTTCCTCAACTTCATCGCCTCGGCCGACCAGCAGAAGGCCTACTACGCGGCCTTCAGCGCCCCGCCCGTCAACAAGACGGCGCAGGCGGCGGTCAAGGAGCCCTACCTGCAGGAGGTCCTCGCCGCCTACAACAAGGCCCCCTTCGTGTCGCAGTGGCTCGACACCGTCCTCGGCCAGAACGTCGGCAACGCGCTGAACGTCGCCGTGGTCGATCTGCTCGCGGGCAAGAGCAACCCGCAGCAGATGATCCAGTCGGTCACCGACGCGGCCAAGAAGGGCTGATCGGATCGTGTCCCTTCGCGAGACCTCCGTGGCCGTCACCGACCCGGAGACGGATCTCGCGCAGCACGGCGGGGGCGGCGTGACGCCGCCCCCGCCCACGCCGCGCCGCCGTCCCCGTGGACTGGGCTGGGCCGGGAGATTCGAGATCGCGCTGCTCGTCGGGCCGGCGCTGATCATGTTCCTCGGCTTCGTCATCTTCCCGGTGGCGATGGCGGCCTACTACGGCTTCTTCCGCTGGCAGGGCTACGGCACGCCCACCGACTTCGTCGGCCTGCAGAACTACGTCACGATCCTCACCGACCCGACCTTCCTCGAGGCCCTCGGGCACAACGGCTTCATCGTGATCGCCTCGATCGTGCTGCAGGGTCCGGTGGCGGTGCTGCTGGCTCTGCTGCTCAACCGTCGGATGCGGGGGCAGTCCCTCATCCGCGTGCTGATCTTCGTGCCCTACGTCATCGCCGAGGTCGTCGTTGGCACCGGCTTCGGCCTCATGCTGCAGACGCAGGGCGCCGTGAACGGCCTGTTGGAGAACTGGGGGCTGGGCGCCCTCGCCCACGATTGGATCTCGGACCCGGCGATCGCCATCTGGACGCTGATGGCCATCCTCACGTGGAAGTACGTCGGCTTCGCCGTCATCCTCTTCCTCGCGGGACTGCAGGGCATCCCCGAGGAGCTCTACGAGGCGGCGGCGCTCGACGGCGCCGGCTACTGGCAGACCCACTGGCGCATCACGCTGCCGCTGCTGGCCCCCACGCTGCGCATCTGGGCGTTCCTCTCGATCATCGGGGCCCTGCAGCTGTTCGACCTCGTCTACATCATCTGGGGCCAGTACGTCGCCTCGACGGCTGGCACCTCCACGATGGCCACCTACATGGTGGTCAACGGCCGCAACGCCGGCAACTTCGGCTTCGGCAACGCCGTCGCCGTCGTCATCTTCGTCATCTCGCTCGTCGTCGCCCTCATCTACCAGCGCTTCGTGCTGCGTCGCGACACGGCCGGCGCCATCACCGAAGGGAAGAAGACCCGATGAGCGCGCTCACCGTCGACACCCCCGTCTCCACCGCCACGGTGGCCACCGCAGGACACCGCGGACGGGGTCCGCGCCGCACGAAGGAGCGGCTGCCCTGGGGCAGTCCGCTCGTGTACTTCATCGCTCTCGTCGTGATCGCCCTCATGCTGGCGCCGGTGCTGTACATCATCATCGGCGGGTTCCGCAGCAACTCGCAGATCACGGTCGACCCCGCCGGCTGGCCCGATCCGTGGAACGTCCAGAACTACCTGAACGTCCTCACCGGGCCGCAGTTCTGGCGTCAGGTGCTCAACTCGATCATCGCCGCCGGTGCGACCACCGCCGGAGTGGTCGCACTCGGGCTCATGGCCAGCTACGTCATCGCGCGGTATCCGTTCCGCGGGCGCGGCGCGCTCTATGCGCTGTTCGCTGCGGGTCTCATGTTCCCGATCACGGTCGCCATCACGCCGTTGTACATCGTCATCCGTGACCTCGGCCTGATGAACTCGCTCGCCGGCATCATCCTTCCGCAGATCGCGTTCGCGCTGCCGACGACGATCATCATCCTCGTGCCGTTCCTGCGGGCGATCCCGGACGAGATCCAGGAAGCCGCGTTCATCGACGGCTGCAGCCGATTGGGCTTCTTCTGGCGGATGGTGCTGCCCTTGTCGGTGCCCGGCGTCATCACGGTCGGCATCCTCGCGTTCATCGGCAGCTGGAACAGCTACCTGCTCCCCCTGTTCATCCTGAACAACGAGGCGAGCTTCACGCTGCCTCTGGGCGTGCAGGCCTTCTCCTCCCAGTACTCGGTCGACACCGCCAAGGTGCTGGCTTTCACCTCACTGTCGATGCTCCCGGCACTGCTGTTCTTCAGCCTGTTCGAGCGTCGCATCGTCGGCGGCCTCACGGGCGCCGTGAAGGGCTGATCCGTATGACGATCTCCGATTCCCCCCTCCACCAGCCGCTCGCCGAGCCGGTCTCCCCCCGGGTGGCCGCGCTCATGGCCGCGATGACCGTCGAGCAGAAGGTGGCGCAGCTGACCGGTTTCTGGGTCGACCAGGGCGACGAGGTGGTCGCGCCGATGGCCGGCGAGATGCTGGCCGGCGAAGCGACGCCCTCCGACCGCTACGAGCGGGCGTCGGCACACGGCCTCGGCCACCTCACGCGCGTCTACGGCACGAGGCCCGTGGATGCCGCGCAACGCGCGGCCTGGCTGTGGAACGAGCAGCGCCGTCTCGCCGCGGCATCCGGTCACGGCATTCGCGCGATCGTTCACGAGGAGTCGCTGACGGGGCTCGCGGCCTGGAGAGCGGCGACGTTCCCGACGCCCCTGGCGTGGGGCGCGGCGTTCGACCCCGAGCTCGTCGAGAGGATGGGACGCCTCATCGGCGAATCGATGCGAGAACTCGGCGCGCACCAGACCCTCGCCCCCGTGCTCGATGTCATCCGCGATCCCCGCTGGGGGCGTGTCGACGAGTGCATCTCGGAGGATCCCTACGCGGTGGCGACGATCGCCACGGCCTACGTGCGCGGCATCCAGGATGCCGGGGTGCACGCGACCCTGAAGCACTTCGTCGGCTACTCGTCCTCGCAGGCGGGCCGCAACCACGCGCCCGTCCACGCCGGTCCGCGTGAGCTCGCCGACGTGTTCCTGCCGCCGTTCGAGATGGCGGTGCGCGACGGCGGCGCACGCTCGGTGATGAACTCCTACACCGATATCGACGGCGTTCCGGTGGCCTCGGACCCGCGGCTGCTGACCGACCTGCTGCGCGGAACGTGGGGCTTCGACGGCGTGGTCGTCTCGGACTACTTCGCGATCGCCTTCCTCGAGACGATGCACGCCGTCGCCGCCGACCGTACCGAGGCGGCACGCCTGGCGCTGACCGCCGGCATCGACGTCGAGCTGCCCAGCGGCGACGCCTACGCCGCTCCCTTGCTCGCCGGGCTACGCGACGGCCGCATCGACGAGGCGCTCGTCGATCGGGCGCTTGCCCGCGTGCTCGCGCAGAAGGAGGGGCTAGGGCTGCTCGATCCCGACGAGAGCGAACCTCCGACCGCGATCGACCTCGACTCGCCGGCGCACCGTGAGGTCGCGCGCGAGCTCGCGGAGCGCTCGCTCGTGCTGCTGTCGAACGACGGCACGCTGCCGCTGTCCACCGGCACGGCCGGTCCGGCACGCATCGCGGTGATCGGCCCGAACGGCCACGACGCCTCGGCGTTGATGGGCTGCTACTCGTTCGCCAACCACGTGCTGGCCCATCACCCGGG
Organism: Microbacterium sp. SCN 69-37; assembly: GCF_001724435.1. Lineage (NCBI taxonomy): Bacteria > Bacillati > Actinomycetota > Actinomycetes > Micrococcales > Microbacteriaceae > Microbacterium > Microbacterium sp. SCN 69-37. Next base: position 29,312 of record NZ_MEEL01000023.1, on the reverse strand, counting down.
AACGCCATACGGCTTCGCGATCCCGACGGTCGTCGAGGCGCTGCGCGCAGAGCTGCCCGACGCCGCGATCGTCTCTGTCGCGGGCTGCGAGGTCGAGGGCGAGGACCGGTCGGGCTTCGGCGCCGCGGTGGATGCCGCGGCATCCGCCGATGTCGCGATCGTCGTGGTCGGCGACCGCGCCGGCCTGTTCGGACGCGGCACCGTGGGCGAGGGCAACGACGCGGAGAGCCTGGAGCTGCCGGGCGTGCAGCGCGAGCTCGTCGACGCCGTCGTCGCCACGGGCACCCCGGTCGTGCTCGTGGTCGTGACCGGCCGACCCTATGCGCTCGCGTGGGCCCTGGACGCAGACGCCGATGCGCGGCCGCGCGCGGTCGTGCAGGCGTTCTTCCCGGGCGAGGAGGGCGGTGTCGCGATCGCGCGTGTGCTGTCCGGTGCGGTCTCACCCTCGGGCCGACTGCCCGTCTCGCTGCCGCGTTCGGCCGGCGCGCAGCCGTTCTCGTACCTGCATCCGATCCTGGGCGGCAACAGCGATGTGACCAGCGCCGACAGCGCGCCGGTGCGTCCGTTCGGGTTCGGACTCGGCTACACGACGTTCACCCGTACCGACCTGTCAGCGCCGGCCGAGGTCGATGCCGGCGGCGTTCTGCCGGTGAGTGTCACGGTGACCAACACCGGCTCCCGCCCCGGCACCGAGATCGTGCAGCTGTACGCGCACGACGTGCACGCCAGCGTCGTCCGACCGGTCGCCCAGCTGCTCGGATACGCCCGGGTCACGCTCGCGGCGGGAGCGAGCGCGCGCGTGCACTTCGAGGTTCCGACCGCACGCCTGGCGTTCACCGACCGGCGCGGCATCCGCATCGTCGAGCCCGGCCGCGTCGATCTCTGGGCCGGGGAGTCGGTGGCCGACCGCGAGAGCGTCGCAACCGTCACCCTCACCGGAGACGTGCACCCGGTCACGGCCGCCGATGCCCGCATCGTGGGCACACACGTCGAGTAGCGGTCTTTCGCCTCTTCCGCCACTCGACCAGACGGCCCGCCCCTTCCCGGGGCGGGCCGTTCTTCCGCGCGATCAGTCGAGGGCGAGCTCGACGGTCGCGAAGGCGTGCGGCGGCAGATCGACGCGCAGGACACCCGCCTCCACCGTGGCCTCCAACGGCACCGGGCGCACCGTGTCGGGCGCCTGCGGGGTGTTGTGCGCCGCGGCATCCGGTCCGGTCAGCACGCGGGCGCGCACGACCCTGGCGTTGCGACCGCGGAGGTCGATCTCGACGGGCAGCGCGTCGTCGACGCCGACGTGCGTGAGCGAGACGAGCACGGCGCCGTCCTTCATGGATGCCGACAGCGACAGCGCCGGCAGGTCGGCCCCGTCGACTCCCACCCGCGGTGCCGACACGACGTGTGCGGGCACCGACAGCGCATCATGGTGGCCGACGTTCATCTCGTACACGTGATAGGTCGGGGTCAGCACGAGTCCGCCGTCGTCGTCGGTGAGGATCATCGCCTGCAGCACGTTGAGCGTCTGCGCGATGTTCGCCATGCGCAGCCGCGCAGCGTGGCGGTGGAACACGTCGAAGTGGATGCCGGCGACCAGCGCATCGCGCACCGTGTTCTGCTGGAAGAGGAAGCCGGGGTTGGTCCCCGGCTCCACGCTCCACCAGGTGCCCCATTCATCGCAGACGAGGTCGATGGTGCGCTCGGGGTCGTAGGCGTCCATGACGGCTTCGTGCGCGCGGATCACGCGCTCGATCTCGTAGGCCTTGCCGATCGTGCGTACGTATTCGTCGCGCGAGAACGCCGTCGCCGACTCCTTCTGGATGCCGGTGCCGGCGTGCGTGTAGTAGTGGAACGAGATCGCCTGGAACGGCGAGCGCTGCGGGTCGGGGGCGTTCGTCGACATCGCCGACGCCATGAGTGCGTGCGTCCAGCGCACGTCGTCGTCGGCGGCGCCGGCCGCGATACGGGTGAGGGTGTTGCCGTCGTGCTCCCTGCAGAAGGTCGCGTAGCGCCGGGCGAGGGAGGTGTAGTACTCGGGCGTCATGTTGCCGCCGCACCCCCACGCCTCGTTCCCGAGCCCCCAGAACGGCACCCGCCACGGCTCGTCGCGACCGTTCGCCCGGCGCAGGCGTGCCATCGGACTGTCGCCCGAACGGGTGAGGTACTCGACCCACTCGCTCATCTCCTGCACGGTGCCGCTGCCGACGTTGCCGTTGACGTACGGCTCGGCGCCGAGCATGTGGCACAGATCCATGAACTCGTGGGTGCCGAAGGCGTTGTTCTCGACGACGTCTCCCCAGTTGGTGTTGACCATCGTCGGGCGCTCATCGCGGGGCCCGATTCCGTCGCGCCAGTGGTACTCGTCGGCGAAGCACCCGCCGGGCCAGCGCAGGTTCGGGACGTGGAGGCGGCGGAGGGCCTCGACGACGTCGAGGCGGATGCCGCGCTCGTTCGGGATCGGCGAGTCCTCCCCCACCCAGAAGCCGCCATAGATGCACCGGCCGAGGTGCTCGGCGAAGTGCCCGTAGAGGTGGCGGCTGATCTGCGGACCCGTGACGTCGAGGTCGACGGCGGCGCGAGCGATGGTCATGACGGCTCCCGTTCTGCGGCTGCTCCGCCGCCCTCCCATCCTCGCACCAATATGTTTCACATGACAACAAATATGGACCCGCGGCACCGAGCGCGCCGCGACGGGCGAGAACCAGCGGCGCACCGTGCGGCAGCGCAGCCGCGTCAGCGCAGCGAGAGCTGGTCGTCGAGGTAGTCGGCCAGCGGCCGACGCACGCCGGCCGCCGTCCACGTCACCAGCGGGATGCCGTCGACGAGCACCAACGGCCCGGAGCGCTCACCCCGGCGCACGGCGTCGAGGTCGATCTGCGTCGCACCCAGGTGCAGCACCTCGCCGTCGACGAACCCGCCGCGCGCCGCCGCGGCCGCACGCTCCGAACGGGCGCGCTGCGCCTCCGCCGTGTAGCCGCGGACCGCCTCGGCGCGGGCGCGGAGGATCTCGCCGGTGGCATAGACCTCGGCATCCGCGATGAGAAGCACACCGACGTGCCACGCCTCGTCGACCGGCACGATCCGCGGAGCGCGGCCGAAGCCCAGCAGCCGCCGGCTGTGGGCCCAGTCACCCAGACGTTCGCGCGGCGATCCCGCCAGACGACGGCGGGCGTCGGAGAGCACGGTGTCGAGCTGGTCGGCGCCGGCGGCGACCTCGTCGGTCATCGCGGGCCGGGTCGGACGGTCAGATCGCTGATGACCGCGTCACGCGGAAGATCGAGCGCCGTGAGCACGGCCGTGACGACCGACGCCGGGTCGATCCACCGGTCGGGGTCGTAGTCCGCCCCCTCCTGCGCGTGGACCTCCGCCTGCATGGGGGTGGCGGTGCGCCCGGGATACACGCTCGTCACGCGCACGCCGTGCTCGGCCTCCTCGCCGCGGAGGGCGTCGGCGAGGGCCTTGAGCCCGTGCTTGGATGCCGCGTACGCCGCCCACTGCGGATGCGCGGTGAGACCCGCGCCCGAGTTGACGAACACCACCTGGCCACGGGCAGCGCGCACCCGCGGCAGCAGCAGCCGGGTCAGCTCGGCGGGCGCGGTCAGGTTCACGGCCAGCTGGCTCTCCCACGCCGATACCGGCAGATCGCCCACGCGGCCGAGTTCGACGATGCCCGCGGCGTGGATGACGCTGTCGATCCGCTCCGGGACGGCATCAGCGTGGTGCATCGCGTCGGCGATCGCAGCCGGGTGCGCAAGGTCGGCGACGATGGTGACGCTGCCCGGGAACGCGCGCGACAGATCGTCGGCCCGGGCGGCATCGCGGACGATGAGCACGAGGCGGTCGCCGCGCGCCGCGAGCCGCTCGGCGACGAGGTTTCCGATGCCGGAGCCCGCTCCGGTGATCACGTGGGTGGTCATCTGACCATCCTCGCACCGCGGTGGTTCAGACCGCCCTGTCCTCCATGCCCCACGGCGAGCCGTAACCGGTCGGCGCGGGCGCGGCGAGCAGGTCGAGGAACGGCTTCGCGTCGAACGCCTCGGGGCCGAGCACGCCGGTACCGGTCCACACCCCCGTGGCGAGCAGCTCGAGCGCGATGACCGGGTTGATGGCGGTCTGCCAGACGACCGCCTGCGAACCGTACTCGCGCATCGTCTCCTCGTTGTCGGCCACGTGGTACAGGTACGTCGAGCGCGGGCGGCCGTCGACGCCGGTTCCCGTGACCCACACGCCGGCACAGGTCTTGCCGCTCATCTTGTCGCCGATGGTCGCCGGGTCGGGAAGGCACGCGGCGACCACGTCGCGCGGCGAAACCTCCACGCCCTTGACGTTGACCTTCGCGGTGCTGTCCAGGCCGAGCTTGTGGAGGGTCTTCAGCACGCCGATGAACTCGTCGCCCAGGCCGTACTTGAAGGTGACGCGCTTCGCCTTCGTCCAGCGCGGCATCAGCAGCACCTCCTCGTGCTCGACGTTGACGCATTCCACCGGACCGATCCCGCCCGGAAAGTCGAACACCTCGGGCTCGCTGAACGGCTCCGTCGTGTACCAGCCGCGGTCCTTCTCGTAGATGACCGGCGGATTGAGGCACTCCTCGATCGTCGTCCAGATCGAGAACGACGGTGCGAAGTCGTAGCCGGCCACCACGAGGTTCGCTCCGTCGCGCACGCCGAGCTCGTCGATCTCGCTGAACAGATGGTCTTCGGCATAGCGGGCGAAGACGTCCGACAGCCCCGGCTCGACCCCGATGCCGACGAGGGCGAGCCGACCGGCATCCTTCCACTGGCCGTCCTTGGCGAACTGCTCGTCGCCGAGCTTGACGCCCGGCAGTGCGTGCGGCTGCTCGGGATGCGGCGTCGACAGGCTCATCGCCATGTCGAGGTAGGTGGCGCCGGCGGCGAGTGCGCCGTCGAAGATCGGCATGACGAAGCGCGGGTCGACGGCGTTGAGCACGTGGGTGATGCCGTGCGCCTCGATGAGCCCCGCCACCGCATCGGCACGCGAAGCGTCGACCTGGGCCGCCTCGACGCGCGGGTCGGCGACCTCGTCGACGAGCGCCTGCGGGCGCGCCGGGTCGTAGTCGGCGACGACGAGCTTCTCGAAGAAGTCGCGGCGGACGGCGATGCGGACGGCGGCCGAGCCGACGCCTCCGGCGCCGACGATGAGGATACGCATGAGATTCCTTGTCGTTGAGAGGAAGGGGATGCCGACAGGCGCGGTCGTCAGATGCCGCCGTCGATGGAGCGGATGATGTCGCCGGGCTCCTCGGGAACGAGCACCGGGGTCTCGCGGTTCAGAGAGCGCCCCTGGAAGAACGGCTTCGAGCGCGGGAAGAGGTACCAGACGAACATCAGCACGACGCCGACGAGCAGCGCTCCGATGCCCACGACGAAGGTGCCGCCGATGCCGAGCAGCACCGTGTTGCCGTAGTTCACGTCGAACATGTCGATGGCGGACTGCACGAAGGCGAAGGTCAGCATGAGGGCGCCCAGCAGCGGGAAGATGCCCTTGACCCACAGCTCACGCGCGGAGTTGCGAAGGTCGCGGCGGAAGTACCAGACGCAGGCGTAGCCGGTGATGGCGTAGTAGAACGCGATCGCGAGGCCGAGCGAGGAGATCGAGTCCTGCAGGATGTTGTCGCTGATCAGCGTCATGCCGAGGTAGTAGCAGATGGCCACGGTGCCACCGACGATCGTCGAGAACGACGGCGTCTTGTACACCGGGTGCACGTCCTTGAACCGCGCGGGCAGTGCGCGGTAGACGCCCATCGCGAGCGTGCCGCGCGCGGTGGGCAGGATGGTCGTCTGCGTCGAGGACACGGCCGAGATCAGCACGGCGACCACGAGCAGCCAGCCCCACGGGCCGAGCAGGCCGTCCTTGATCGCGAGGAAGAAGTCGTCGGCGTTGTCGGGGTTGGCCAGACCCGGCCCGTCCTCGCCGAGCCCCGCGTACATCATGGCGGCGATCGTGACCGAAACGTAGGTGAACAGCAGGATGACGGTGGTCAGCAGCGCCGCGCGCCCCGGGATGCGCTTGGGGTCCTTGGTCTCCTCGTTGAGCGCGAGGCACGAGTCCCAGCCCCAGTAGATGAACAGGGCGAGCAGCACGGCCTCGGTGAAACCGTGGTAGTCGGTGAACGCGAACGGATTCAGCCAGTTCCAGTCGAAGGGGGTGGGAGCGGGGGCGTTGCCCGCGAAGAACTCCCAGAGCGCCGCGACGACGAAGATCGCGAGGGCCAGGTACTGCACGCCGAGCAGCACGTTCTGGATGCGCTCGCCGATCTCGACACCGCGCCAGCTCACCCACGTCATCGATGCGATGAACAGCACGGCCACGAGGATGATGCGCCAGTCGTTGTTCTCGAGTTCCATGCCGAACAGCGCCCAGAAGTAGATCGAGCCGATCTGCGCGAGGTTGGCGAGCACGACCATGCCCGCGATCGCGACGCCCCAGCCGCCCATCCAGCCCACCCACGGCCCGAAGGCCTTCGTCCCCCACGTGAAGGTCGTGCCGCAGTCGGGGATCTTGTTGTTCAGCTCGCGATACGCGAACGCCGTGAACAGCATCGGGACGAACGCGATGATGAAGGCGATCGGCGCCTGCGCCCCCACGGCGAGCACGACGAAACCGAGCGTCGCGACCAGGGAGTAGACGGGGGCCGTCGACGCCAGGCCGATGACGGTCGACCCCCACAGCCCCAGGGTGCCGGCGGCGAGGCCCTTGCCGTCGCCGCGTTCCAGATGAATCGGTGTGGTGCTGCCGAAGTCGCTCATCGCTCTTCTCCGCCCTCGCAACGTCATGGGTGCACCGTCGTCCCCAGTGACGCGGTGAGGGAAGACTAGAACGACACGATGCGCACGCGCGCACGACGCGAGGGCGAATCTGTGGCGCCCCCTCCGCCACCGCGTACATCGCCCCGCCCGCCGGCACCCCCGCCCCCGGTCGTTGAGCGAGCGCAGCGAGTCGAAACGCCGACACCCTCAGTCGGCGGCGCCCTCGGCATCCACTAGGGCGGCGGCGGTCTCGAGACTGCGGATCGCTTCGGGAGCCGACGGGCGGACGAGAGCGAACGCCGCGACGACGAGCCCCGTGACGGCGTCGGCGAGGCGCGCACGGCGCGCGGCGGATGCCGCGGGCACCGCGACATCGACGCCGCGGCCGATCGCGGTCCGCAGCTCGGCACGGTAGTCGTCGATCACGTGCGCGACGTCGGAGTCGCGCGCGACGGGCGCTCCGGCGGCGTTGATGAGCAGGCAGCCGTGCGCGGCGGGCATCGAGCCGACACGGGCGAAGGCGTCGGCGAGGCCGCTGAGGTACGCGCGGAGCGCCCCGGCCTCGACGGTCTCCGCCTCGAGCGGGGCGAGTCGCGGACGCACGACCTCGTCGAGGTAGCTCTGCACCGCCGCGTCGAACAGGCCGCGCTTGGAGTCGAATGCGTTGTAGATGCTGGAGCGGTTGAGCCCGGTCGCCGCCTCGAGCCCCGCGATCGAGGCGTCCTCGTAGCCGTGCTCCCAGAAGAACTGCCGGGCGGCGCGCACGACGGCGCGGCGATCGAACTCCCGAGTTCTGGCCATGGCATCCACCTCACTTTCTAAAACGACCGTTTCAGTATATATTGAACCAGTCAGTTCAGAAACAGGAGGATTCCCATGGTCATCGTCGGTCTCGTGCTCGCCTCCGTCGCGGCGCTCATCCACGTCTTCATCTTCTGGCTCGAGTCCATCGCCTGGACCACGCCGCGCGCCCGTGCCACGTTCGGCACCAGCGCCGAAGAAGCTCAGGCCACGCGCGAGATGGCCTTCAACCAGGGCTTCTACAACCTGTTCCTCGCCGTGCTGGTCGCCATCGGCGTCGTCCTCTTCGCCACCGGTGCCACCGCGGCGGGTGCGGCTCTCGTCTTCGCGGGCGCCGGCTCGATGACCGCGGCCTCGCTGGTGCTGCTGGTGTCCAGCCCCGACAAGGCCTCCGCCGCCCTGAAGCAGGGCGTCATCCCCACCCTGGGGGTGGTGGCTCTCGCCATCGGCCTGCTCATCTGACCCACCCCCGTCGCACACCCGACCCCATCCCCATCCGCATCCCACAAGGAGAACGAATGACAGACGCCACCAGCACTCAGATCCAGCTCGCCGCCCGCCCCGTCGGGTGGCCCACGCACGACGACTTCCACGTCGCGACGGTCACCTACGGCGCCCCCCAGGCCGGCGAAGTGCGCGTACGCAACGAGTTCGTCTCCGTCGACCCCTACATGCGCGGTCGCATGAACGACACCCGCAGCTATGTCGCCCCCTACGCGCTCGGCGAGACCATCTCCGGCGGCGCGGTCGGGCGCGTGGTGGCCTCGGCATCCGACGACCTGCCGGTCGGCACGGTCGTGCTGCACCAGCACGGCTGGTCGGACGTCGTCCAGGCCGATGCCGCGACCTTCCGCGCCATCCCGGAGATTCCCGGGGTGCCGCTCTCGCTGAACCTGCACATCCTCGGTATGACCGGGCTCACCGCGTACGTCGGACTCACCGCCATCGCGCACCTCACGCCCGGCGACACCGTCTTCGTCTCCGGCGCGGCCGGCGCCGTCGGCACCGCAGTGGGCCAGATCGCCAAGCGCCTGGGCGCAGGGCGGGTCATCGGCTCGGCCGGAACGCCGGAGAAAGTCGCCCTGCTGACCGAGAAGTACGGCTATGACGCCGCTTTCAACTACAAGTCCGGAGATGTGCGCACACTTCTCGCGGAGGCCGCGCCCGACGGCATCGACGTGTTCTTCGACAACGTCGGCGGCGACCACCTCGAGGCGGCGCTCGACGCCTTCAACGACGGCGGACGAGCAGCTCTGTGTGGCGCCATCACCGGCTACAACAGCACCGAGCGCCGGCCCGGTCCCGACAACATGTCGAACATGATCACGCGCGCCCTCACGATGCGGGGCTTCACGCTCGCCGCGTACCTGCACCTGGCCCCCGAGTTCCAGCAGAAGATGTCGGGCTGGTTCGCTGAGGGCGGCATCGTCTACGACGAGACGATCGTCGACGGCATCGAGAACACCGTCGACGCCTTCCTGTCCATGATGCGCGGCGCCAACACGGGAAAGATGCTCGTGCGCATCTGATCGCCCGCTCACCCGGGCAGACCCGCAGAATCGGGGTCGCGTTGCGTCGCCAGCTGAGGCTGGTTACGACGGAATGCGACCCCGATCCGCGTGTGAGGCCGCAGAGGGGCGGGTCAGCGCAGGGCGAGCAGGCGCGCGGTGTCGCCGAAGACCTCCAGCCCCGCGCACGCGCCGACGCCCTCCAGGAGCACGCGCCCCGCGGCATCCGTGTGCCGGATGATCACGCGGGCATCGAGCGTCTCTTCCACGCGCTGGCGCATCGCGGTGCGCAGCGGCGCGTGCAGCAGGCCCCCGCGCACGCGCTCGGCCTCGAGTTCGAGCCGCCCGTCGGGACCCTCCATGCTCCACCCCACGCGGTCGTCGTCGATGGTGAGGCTGCGCTCCCGGGACCGGTTGTAGGTGGTCCAGCGGTGCAGACGACCGCCGTGGCGAAGTCCCACGATCGAACCGCGGAACGAGCCGCGCAGCCACGGGATGATGGCGACCGATGCCGCGAGTGAAGCGTCCGCCGCACCGCCGCCGACCGGGTCGATGTGGTTCGACGCGAGCCAGACGTACCCCGCGGGAAACGCCTGGCCCCAGTCCTTCTCGATGTAGCCGCGCCCGCCGCCGAACGCGACCTGCTCACCCTCGACCTGCAGCGTGCCGTTGAGGTCGTGCCCGAACGACACGACGCCGTGGAAGCACTCCATGAACGGCACGAGCCCGTACCAGCCCATGATTCCCGGCTCGCGAAGCGTCACCGGCCACAACTGGAGGGGTGTGGCGTACGAGATCCGCCCCCGCAGCTGCGGCAGATCGAGGGTCACTCCTTCGGAATCGAAGGTGTTTGCGCCCACGCGCACCTCGAACCGCCGGTCGGATGCCGCGAACTCCTCGAGGTCGAAGCGGTGGTACCACGACCTTCCCGCGACACCGTCGAGCACCTGGACGAAGGCCTCGTCTGCCGGCATGTCGCCGCGGCCATCGCCGCGGAACACCCCCGGGATCACGGCCCACCGGTGCGCGCGGTCGGCGGAGACGAGCTTGACGTACCAGCCCTCGAAGAACGGCCGCCCGGCGCCGCGGCCGTGGAAAGCCTCGGGATGCCGGGCCCCGCGCAGATACGCCATCGGAGTCCGCATGCGGCTCACCCTACGCCGGGCGCACGCCGACGCGGTGGGTCAGCCGACGGCGGTGCCGAAGAGGGTGCCGACGAGGAAGGTGGCACCCAGCGCGAGCGCGCCGCCGATGACCGTCCGCATGATGGCGCGGCCGCGGTTGGCGCCGCCCAGCCAGGCGGCGAGGTAGCCGGTGACGGCGAGGGCGAGCAGCACGGACACGAACGTCCAGACGAGGCGCGCCGGATGCGGCAGGAGGAGGATCGTCGCCATCGGCAGCAGAGCGCCCACGAAGAAGGAGACGGCCGAGGCGAACGCGGCGTACCACGGACTCACCACGTCGTCCTGGTCGATGTTCAGCTCGGCCGACAGGTGCGCGGCGAGCGCGTCGCGCGCGGTCAGCTCGGTCGCGACACGCGTGGCCGTCTCCTCACTGAGTCCCTGCTCGCGGTAGAGACCGACCAGTTCGACGAACTCGCCCTCCGGATCGTCGGCGAGCTCCCTGCGCTCCTTCTCGATGAGGGCGTGCTCGCTGTCGCGCTGGCTGGAGACCGACACGTACTCCCCCAGCGCCATGGAGATCGCCCCGCCGACGAGGGCGGCCGACCCGGCGAGCAGAACCGGCATGACCTCGGCCGTCGCGCCGGCCACGCCGACGACGACCGCCGCCGTGGAGACGATGCCGTCGTTCGCTCCGAGCACGCCGGCGCGCAGCCAGTTCAGTCGCTGCGCCACGCCGCCGCGGTGCGGCTCATCAGGATGCGAGGATTCCATCTCGGTCACCCCATCACCGTATGCCGACCGCCGCGGGCGCGCCAGCAAGGCAAGCCCAAGCGAACCCCGCCCCCCGCCCGGTCGTGGAGCCGGCGCAGCGCGTCGAAACCCCGACACGCGGTCACGAACTCCGCAGAAAGCGACGAACTCCGCACCGCTCAGCGGCGATGGATGCGGAGTACGCACGATCCTGCGGAGGTGCGCGGTGCGGCGCGTCAGGCCAGTGCGTGCTCGTGCAGCGCCGACGACAGGCTCGTCCCGTTGACGTCGAGGTAGAGCTGGGCCTCCGTCACGGAGAGGGTGACGGCGTTGCGCCGCGCGACGGCGTCGGCGGCGGCATCCACGAATCCGGCATCGAACGTTCGCAGCACGATGTCGTCGGCGCGGTGGATCTTCTTGCCCGCCCACAGGGGCAGCAGCTTGGCCGGGTCGCGGTGACTGTAGACGACGGTGCGCTCGGCGAGCTTGCTGCCGCGGTGCAATCGGTCGGCGTCGGGAGCCCCGACTTCGATCCATGCCGTGATCGCCCCGGTCGCGTCCCGCACCAGCACGGCGGGTTCGTCGGTGGCCGAAACACCCTCGGTGAACGCGATGCCGTCCGCGTACTCGAGGCAGTAGGCGAGCAGGCGCGTCACCATGAACGCGCTCGTCTCGGACGGATGCTGCGCCATCCGCAGCGACAGACTCTCGTAGACGCCACGATCGACGTCGGCCACCTGCACGTCGAAGGTGTGCATCACTGCGCCGGTCGCCATGGCTCCAGCCTACGGCGCCCGCCGGGGCGGACCCGGCCATTATCCTGGTCGCAGCCGACAGGAGAAGAACGCGCATGCCGATCACCGACGCCGCTGCCCGTCTCGAGGCGATCGCCGACTACCGCATCGTCGGCGCACCGGCGGAGCCGAACCTCGAAGGCCTCGCCCGCCTCGCGACGACGCTGTGCCACGCCGGCGGCGCCGCGGTGAACATCATCGACGACCGCTACCAGTATGCGGTCGCGACCGTCGGGATCGAGCCGGGCACCTGCACGCGCGAGGACTCGATGTGCGCCGTCGTGCTCCCTGACGCCCGGCACGTGTTCGTCACCGACGCGAGCATCGACGAGCGCTTCGCCGAGAACCCCTTTGTGACCGGCGCGCGCGGCCGTGTCCGCTTCTACGCGTCCAGCCCGCTCATCACGCCGGCGGGCGTCGCGATCGGAACGCTCTGCGTCTTCGACGACCATGCCGGCACTCTCACCGCGGAGCAGAGCTCCGCCCTGGATCTGCTGGCCGGGCAGGCCGTGGAGGTGCTGGAGCTGCGCCGGCTGACGCACGAGCTGGAGCGCTCCAACGATCAACTCGCGCACTTCGCCGGTCAGATCAGCCACGATCTGCGCAACCCGCTCACGGCTCTCATGGGCCAGATCGATCTCGCCCTGGACGGCGTGGACGACGGCGACGGGTCGCGCGCGACCCACGCGCTGCGTCGGGCGGATGCCGCGGCGGCGCGGATGAACGTCATGATCACCGAGCTGCTCGCCTATGCGCGGGTGGGCGGCGCGGAGGCCCACCGCGAACGCGTCGCGCTGGGACCGCTCGTGGAGGGCGTGATCGCCGACCTCGAACGAGCCGTCGCCGCGTTCGATGCCCGCATCACCGTGCGCATCGATCCGGACGACGCCATCGTCTGCGACCCGGCGCTGATCGCGGTGCTGCTGCAGAACCTCCTCGCCAACGCCCTCAAGTTCGCGGCAGCCGCCGGCGTCGCGCCCGTCGTCGAGCTGGACGCGCAGCGCGGGCCGACGGGGTGGGCGATCACCGTCGACGACAACGGTCCGGGTGTGGCGGCGCAGCTGCGCGACCGCGTGTTCGACATCATGGAGCGCGGCGACGCCGCCGACGTGCCCGGACTCGGGCTGGGCCTTGCCACCTCCCGGCGCATCGTGCAGGCGCACGGCGGGCGCATCGGCATCGAGGACGCGGTACTCGGGGGCGCACGCCTGCGGGTGAGCCTGCCGGCCGTCTGACCGGCGACGCCGCATCGTCCAGGCGGCCTCGACGTCGCGGGCATGCGGCAGAGTGGAGCGCGTACGTCGTCGTACGACCGACCGGAAGGAACCCCATGCAGCAGCGCACGATCGGACCGTTCACCGTGTCCGCGATCGGGCTGGGCGCCATGCCGGTCTCGATGAACAACGACAACGAGCTGCCCGATCGCGCCGATGCGATCGGGACGGTGCACGCCGCGCTGGATGCCGGGGTCACCTTCATCGACACCGCCGACATCTACGCGCCCTCGTGGGATCAGATGGGTCACAACGAGCGCATCGTGCGCGACGCGCTCGCCTCGTGGGACGGCGACACGAGCGGCATCCTGGTCGGAACGAAGGGCGGCATCACGCGCACCGCCGAGAAGGACTTCGGCCGTGACGGATCACTCGGCTACCTGCGCTCGGCGGTGCAGCGCTCGATGGAGAACCTCGGTGTCGAGGTCATCGACTTCTACCAGTACCACCGCCCCGACCGGTGGATTGTGTACGGCGAGATCATGCAGAACCTGAAGACCTTGCAGGACGAAGGTCTCGTGCGGGCACTGGGCATCTCCAATGCGAGCGTCGAAGAGATCGCGATCGCCGAGCAGGTGCTCGGCGCGGGCAACCTCGTGAGTGTGCAGAACCAGTTCTCGCCGCGGTATCCGGGCAGTTTCGGCGAGCTGCAGTACTGCGACGCGCACGGCATCGCCTTCCTGCCGTGGAGCCCGCTCGGCGGCACCGGTGGGGGCGGGCGCTCGGTCGGCGATCGGTTCGGCGTCTTCCGGGAGATCGGCGAGGCCCACTCCGTGAGCGCGCAGCAGGTCGTGCTCGCGTGGGAGCTCTCCCTGAGCCCGCTGATCGTTCCGATTCCGGGGGCGCGACGCGCGGCATCCATCACCGACTCCGCGCGCGCCGCCGACCTCGTGCTCGACGCGGACGAGCTGGCGCGCTGCACCGCCGCGGTGGGGCTGGAGGTCTGACGCCCGCGTTTCGACTCACTGCGCTCGCTCAACGACCGGGAGCCGCCGTCCCCAGCCGATCGTTGAGCGGGCGGCACAGTCGTGAGTCGAAACGCCCCCGAACATCGGCTGATTTTTCACGACACGCGTGCGCACGTGCCACACGGGCGAAACACGCCGCCTCCATGATTGCGGGATGACGGACAACGAGGCGCTCTCGCGCATGGATCCCGAGGACGCCCGCGAGAACGCTCGCGAGCTGACGGGAGATCGCGCCCAGGCTGCGCAGGACTTCTCCAGCGAGGACGCCGGCTATCACAAGACGCTGCGCCCACGACAGATTCAGATGATCGCCATCGGCGGCGCCATCGGAACGGGTCTGTTCATGGGCGCCGGCGGCCGCCTCGCCTCCAGCGGCCCCTCGCTGATCCTCGTCTACGCCGTGTGCGGCTTCTTCGCCTTCCTCATCCTGCGCGCGCTCGGCGAGCTCGTGCTGCACCGCCCCTCGTCCGGCTCTTTCGTCTCGTACGCCCGCGAGTTCTACGGCGAGAAGCTCGCGTACGGCGCGGGGTGGATGTACTTCCTCAACTGGGCCATGACCTCCATCGTGGACGTCACCGCGGCGGCCCTGTACGTGAAGTTCTGGGCGCAGTACTGGCAGCCGTTGCAGCAGGTGCCGCAGTGGACGATCGCCTTGATCGCCCTGGTGGTCGTACTCTCACTCAACCTCGTGAGCGTCAAGCTGTTCGGCGAGATGGAGTTCTGGTTCGCGCTCATCAAGGTCGCCGCGCTCGTGATCTTCTTGATCGTCGGCACCTGCTTCCTGATCTTCAACGGTGCGACCGATGTCGGAGCCACGGGCTTCAGCGTCATCGCCGAGAACGGCGGCCTCTTCCCCATGGGCTTCGTCGCGCCGCTCCTCGCGATCTCCGGCGTCGTGTTCGCCTACGCCGCGATCGAGCTCGTCGGCACCGCCGCCGGTGAGACCGCCCACCCGGAGAAGGTCATGCCGAAGGCGATCAACACGGTCGTCTTCCGTATCGCGATCTTCTACGTCGGGTCGATCCTGTTGCTGTCTCTCCTGCTGCCGTTCAGCACCTACGAGGCCGGACAGTCGCCGTTCGTGACGTTCTTCTCGCACATCGGCTCCCCCGAGACCGGTGCGATCGCGGGTTCGGTGATGAACTTCGTCGTCCTCACCGCCGCGCTGTCGAGCCTGAACGCGGGCCTGTACTCCACCGGCCGCATCCTGCGCTCGATGTCGGTGAACGGCTCGGCCCCCGCGTTCACTGCCAAGATGAGCAGGAACGGGGTGCCCTACGGCGGCATCCTGCTGACGGCCGTCATCACCCTCGCAGGCGTCGGCATCAACGCACTGTGGCCCTCGCAGGCGTTCGAGATCGTGCTCGAGGTATCAGCGCTCGGCATCATCGGCGGCTGGGCGACCATCATCCTCTGCCAGCTCAAGCTCGTGAAGTGGGCCAAAGAGGGCAGGCTCCAGCGTCCGTCCTTCCGCCTGTTCGGGGCGCCGTTCACGTCATATCTCACGCTCGCGTTCCTCGTCTTCGTGCTCGTCACGATGGGCTTCTCCGAGACCGGCAGGTGGGTGCTGGCGTCGCTCATCGTGCTGATCCCGGCGCTCATCGTCGGCTGGTTCGGAGCCCGCGGCAAGATCCAGGCCGCCGTTGCGGCACGGGAGGGCTACACGGGCACCTACCCGGTGATCGCCGAGCGCCAGGCGACAGAGGCGGCCAAGCGGCGCCGTTGATCGAGTTGTCGTTACTGATCAGCGATCCAGATGCGAGAGGTGCTCGAGGAGCGACATCGGCGCGGCCGAACGTGGGCCGAAGAACTCCTCGTCGGCCGCCTCGACCGCGGCGTTAGCTGTGCGTGCTTTGTCGGCCCCTGCAGCGGTGGCCAGCACGCGCCGCGCCCTGGCGTCAGCGGGGTCGACGCGCCGTTCGACGAGCCCCTTTGCTTCCAGCGCGCGGAGCACCTGCGAGACCATCATCGGGTCGGTGCGCACGGTCTGGGCGAGGTCGACCTGGGTCATCCCCTCGGGGTCGGCTCGCCAAGTGAGGGCGGCGAGCAGCACGAATTGCACGTGCGTCAGGTCGAAGGGTGCGAGCGTCCGGCGCATCACCGCCTGCCAACGATTGGTCACGCGCCAGAGCATGAAGCCCGGGCTGGCATCGTCGGACTCGAATCGCGTGTTCAACCCCGCTGTCATGCGTCGTTCTTCGTCTCCTCGATCGGCACCGAGAATCACTCTGTCACGGGGTCTCGACGAGTGCGATGAGACGATCGAGATCCTCCGGGACCGAGACCGAGAACCCCTTGAAGGCCGTCCGCGCCCACACCCGCGCGAGGGGACCGGTCATCCACACGCGGACGGTGAGCGTGGACCCATTGGGCGCGGACTCGACCGTGTGTCGGAACGTGAGGCGTGCCCCCGGCACGCTGCTGACGTCGGTGTACACGCGGTCCTGCTCGCACTCGGAGATCGTGAACCGGGTCTTCGGGCCGCCCACCGGCTTCAATACGCCCCGTGTGCCGGCGCGCACGGGGCCCTCCACACGCACCCACTCGGTGTCGGGCGACCACTCCGGCCATGACGCGTGGTCGATCCATCGCGCGAAGTAGTCTGCGGGCGCGGCGGAGGAGGTGCGGACGGCGGCAGCGAGTTCGATCATGAATTTAATATGCGCGCTTACTATGCAGATGTCAAGTGCCGTGACATTCGGGCCTGCCCGGTGCTCGTGATCAACGAGCACCGGCGCCGATATGGTCACCTCATGTCGATCCCCGCTGACAGACCCCTCGCCACGACCGCAACGGACTCGCGCTCGCGGGCGTCGTCATCGCAGGCGTCGGCGTCGCCGTGACGCTGGTGATCGTGTTCATGCTCGGCGCCACCCTGGTGGATGCCGGGCAGACCTGCGCTCGCCTCGGAGAAGGCGTGCACACCGTGGGGCCCGCGACCTATACCTGCGGCCCCGGCTCCTTCTACGTCCGCTATGGCGGCTGACCGGCAGCGAAAGCACCGACGACGAAGGCCCCGACATCCGCGCGATTTCGCGGGAGTCGGGGCCTTCGTGATGGCGGTGACGGTGGGATTTGAACCCACGGTAGGGGGTTACCCTACACAACTTTTCGAGAGTTGCACCTTCGGCCGCTCGGACACGTCACCGCCGACTAGCTTACGACACTCCGCGGGATGCCGCGAACCGGCTGCAGCGAGGGCGGCCCTGCCCACCCCCTTCACGATGTCGCCGGGGCCGCCTAGCGTGAGGGGCATGGGAAAGCACGGGTGATGGCGCCGAAGATGACGCCGAAGCAGCGTCTCGTCCTCGTGATCGCCATCCTGGGATCCTTCGTCGCTTTTCTCGACGGCACGATCGTCAACGTCGCGCTGCCGGCCATCGCCCGCGACCTGGGCGGCGGCCTGTCCACGCAGCAGTGGACGGTCGACGCGTATCTGGTCACCCTCGGCGCGCTCATCCTCGTCGCGGGCGCCGTGAGCGATGCTTTCGGCCGCATCCTCGTGCTGCGCATCGGCCTCATCGGCTTCGGCATCGCCTCGGTCGCCGTCGCCCTGTCCCCCTCCCCCGAGCTGCTCGTCGCGGCGCGCGCGGTGCAGGGCGCGGCGGGGGCATTCCTCGTCCCGAGCTCGCTCGCCCTCATCACCGCCACGATGCACGAACCGCTGCGCTCCCGCGCGATCGGCATCTGGACGGCATCCACCACCGCGGCCATGATCGTGGGCCCCCTGGTGGGCGGACTGATCGTCGACAACTCCTCGTGGCGATGGGCGTTCGGGATCAACCTCCTTCCCATCGTCGTCGCCCTGTGGCTGCTCACCCGACTCAACCACCGCGACGAGCGCCGCGCCGGCGCCCACGTCGATGTGCTCGGGGCGATCATGTGCACCCTCGGCCTCGGCGCGGCCGTCTTCGCCCTCATCGAGCAGCCGAACCTCGGCTGGGGGTCCCCGGCGATCTGGATGCCGGGGCTCGCCGGCCTCGTGCTGCTCGCCGGATTCGTCTGGCGACAACGCCAGGTCGCCGACCCGATCCTGCCGCTCGATCTCTTCCGCAGCCGCAACTTCTCCGCCGGCAACCTCTCGACTCTCTTCATCTATGCCGCCCTGTCGCTCAACGGCTTCGTGCTCGCGATCTATCTGCAACAGGGCGCGGGCCTCAGCGCCACCCTCGCCGGACTCGCGAGCCTGCCGACGACACTGCTCATGATCGCCCTGAGCGCACGCATCGGCGCTCTGGTCGGACGGTGGGGACCCCGGCTGTTCATGACCGCAGGCCCGCTGATCATGGCCGGCGGCGCCCTGCTCCTGCTTCTCGTCGCCGATGACTTCGACTACTGGTGGCAGGTGCTGCCGGGGATGATCGTGTTCGGTCTGGGACTCGCGCTCACGGTGTCGCCGCTGACGTCCACGATCCTCGGCGCGACCGACCCGCACCGCTCCGGCATCGCCTCGGCCGTCAACAACGCCGTCGCCCGCGTCGCGGGGCTCCTCCCGATCGCCGCGCTGGCGGTCATCACGGGCGGAACCCTCGATCTCGCCGGCTTCCACCGCGCGGCGATCACGACGGCCGCGCTCCTCGTCGTCGGCGGCCTCGTCGCGCTCGGCGGCATCCGCAACCCGACCTCCGCCGGGCGGACTCAGCCGGCCGCGGATCCTCCCGGCCCGTAGAGCGCTGCAATGCCGGGCGACCCGATGCCGCCCTCGTACGTCGGATGCTGCGGCCACCCTGGCGGCGAATCCTCCCACGCCTCCTGGCGCCCGTAAGGCAGCACATCGACGAGGCCGTGGAGGTGTCCGAGTTGCTCGGTGCCGCGCCCGTCGGTGTGCCACGTGCGGTACACCTTCTCGCCGTCGCGCAGGAACACGTTGACCGCGAACCCCGCGTCCGGCGGCGCCCCCATGTCGGCCCCGAACGGACTGTGCGCCGTCGAATACCAGTCCATGCGATTGCCGACCCGCTCCTTGTAGGCGAGCGCCTCACCGATGGGTCCCTGCGTCACGATGACGAACCGCGCGTCGTAGTCGTCGAGGAACTCCAGCCGCGTGAACTGGGCCGTCCAACTCGTACAGCCCGGACACTGCCACCGCTTCCCGTCCGTCCACATGTGGCTGTAGACGATCAACTGCCGCCTGTCGCCGAAGAGGTCGACGAGCCGCACGGGACCGTCGGGACCCTCGAGAACGTAGGCGGGCAGCTCGACCATCGGCAGGCGCCGCCGCTGGGCCGCGATCGCGTCGAGCTCGCGCGTGGCCGCCTTCTCGCGCACGCGCAGAGCGGCCAACTCGCGCCGCCAGGTGTCGAGGTCGACCACCGGAGGCAGGGCAGGGGCATCGTCCGTCATGCCGGCATCTTTCGCCCCTCGGACGCCGTCCGCAAGACCCCCCTGCACGCCGCCGTTTCGCACGGCTGCGGCCGGCGGTGGCCGCGGCATCCCCCGGCCTGTCAGACTGGGGCCATGAGCGTGATCGAGAACTCGAAACTGACCGTCGTCGGCGCGGGAGCGGTCGGATCCTCCGTGGCCTACGCGGCCCTCATCCGCGGCTCGGCCCGCCACGTCGCCCTTTACGACATCGCCGCGGAGAAGACCGAGGCCGAGGTTCTCGATCTGGCACACGGCGCCCAGTTCACCGGGTCGAGCGACATCATCGGCGGTGCCGACATCTCGGTCGCGAAGGGCTCGCACGTCGTGGTGATCACGGCGGGCGCCAAGCAGCGACCGGGGCAGACCCGTATCGAGCTGGCCGGCGTCAACGCCAACATCCTGAAGTCGATGATGCCGCAGCTGCTCGACGTCGCCCCCGATGCTACGTTCGTCATCGTCACGAACCCGTGCGATGTGCTGACGGTGCTCGCGCAGGAGACCACCGGTCTGCCCTACGAGCGCATCTTCGCGTCGGGCACCGTGCTCGACACCTCGCGACTGCGCTGGAAGATCGCGCAGCGTGCGGGCGTCTCCATCTCCAGCGTGCACGCCTACATCGTGGGCGAGCACGGCGACACCGAGTTCCCGCTGTGGTCGCACGCGACCATCGGCACCGTCCCGATCCTGGAGTGGCAGCCCCTCGACGGTCAGCCGCCGTTCACGGTCGAGGAGCTCGACCAGATCGCCGTCGACGTGCGCGACGCCGCCTACAAGGTCATCCAGGGCAAGGGTGCGACCAACTACGCGATCGGCCTGTCCAGCGCCCGCATCGTCGAGGCGATCCTCGACGATGAACACGCCGTCATGCCGGTCTCGGCCGTGCTCGACGACTTCCACGGCGTGAGCGGTGTCGCCCTGTCCGTCCCGGCGGTCGTCTCGGCGGCCGGCGCAGTGCCGATCCGCGAGACGTCGTTCTCCGACCACGAGCTCGGTCTGTTCCGTCGCTCGGCCGACGCCCTCCGCGAGGTCGCCGACTCGCTGCGCTGATCTCTCGCCGTCCACGCGGTGGCCGGCGCTACTGTCGGATGCCGCGACTAGCCTGAACGCATGGCATCAAAGCGCACCGCGACCACGAGCGCGTACCGCTGCACCGAGTGCGGCTGGACGAGCGCGAAGTGGGTCGGGCGATGCGGGGAGTGCCAGCAGTGGGGAACGGTGGTCGAGGCCGTGTCGTCGACACCGGTGCATGCGGTGACGCCGCTCGCACCGACGGGTGCGGCGCGCCCCATCACCTCGATCGACACGCGTGAGACGCCGCGGCGGACCACCGGCGTCGGCGAGTTCGACCGCGTGCTGGGCGGGGGCCTCGTGCCCGGTGCGGCCATCCTGCTGTCCGGCGAGCCCGGCGTCGGGAAGTCGACATTGCTGCTCGAGGTCGCCGCACAGACCGCCCGCGCCGGTCGGCGCGTGCTGTACGTGAGCGCCGAGGAGTCGCTCGGACAGGTGCGCCTGCGCGCCGAGCGCACCAGCGCCCTCCACGACGAGCTCTACCTCGCGAGCGAAACCGACCTCGCCACGATCCTGGGCCATGTCGACGACACACGTCCCGAGCTGTTGATCGTCGACTCGGTGCAGACGGTCGCCTCCAGCCTCGTCGACGGAGCCCCGGGGCATCCCAGCCAGGTGCGCGAGGTGGCGTCGACGCTCATCCGCGTGGCGAAGGAACGCGATCTTCCGGTCATCATCGTCGGCCACGTCACGAAAGACGGGCAGGTCGCGGGGCCGCGCGTGTTGGAGCACCTGGTCGATGTCGTGTGCCACTTCGAGGGCGATCGGCAGACCGCGCTGCGTTTCGTCCGCGCCCTGAAGAACCGGTTCGGTCCGACCGACGAGGTCGGCTGCTTCGAGCAGACCAGTAGCGGCATCGCCGAGGTGCCCGACCCGAGCGCCCTGTTCCTGGGCCACGGGTCACGCGAACCCGGCACCTGTGTGACGATCGCCATGGAGGGGCGCCGCGCCCTGCCGGTCGAAGTGCAGGCGCTCACGCTGCCCGGCTCGGGACCGAACCCACGACGCATCGTCAGCGGCGTCGACGGCGCACGCGTGGCGATGGTGCTCGCGGTGCTGGAGAAGCGCGCCGGCATCCGGGTGTCCGACCAGGACGTCTACGTCTCCACCGTCGGCGGCGTGCGCCTGATCGAGCCGGCCGCCGACCTCGCCATCGCCCTCGCCGTCGCGAGCGCGATCACGGGGCGCGCCACCCCGAAGGGTCTGGTCGCCATCGGCGAGCTGAGCCTCGCCGGCGAAGTGCGAGCGGTCACCTCCCATGAGCAGCGCCGCAACGAGGCGAACCGGGTCGGCTACCGATCCGTCATCGACACGGCATCCCGCGACCTGCGCGGCGCCCTGCGCGACCTCGCACGACACCATCCGAACGAGCCGAGCGACCGCCCCGACTTCTGAGCACGCCGCCCGTCAGGCCTCGAGAGCGAGGGCGGCCAGCAGATCCGCCGGCGAGGCCTGCATCGCGTGCGGTCCGGCGATGTCGAAGAAGACGGTGGTGATCTCGGGTTCGTGAGCGGTGAGGAAGCTGCGTAGCCACGCAGGCGAGTGCAGCGCCACCGCGGGGGGAAGAGCTGCGGGCTTGTTCGCCGCATCGCTGAACAGCAGCAGCGCGACATCGCCGGTGTTCGGGTCGCGGTACGTCCAGACCTCGCCGGTGTCACGAGGGTCGTCGCGCTGACCGGGGCGCATGAGCGGTACCACCGTCGGGCCGTGACGCAGGGCGAAGGCCAGGGCTGCCATGTCCTGTGTCTGCAGGGCGTCGGCAAGCTGCGTGTTGCGGAACTCGAGCGGGGGCTTCGCGCGCTTCTTTCCGGCCATCCCTCC
The DNA here is from genome assembly GCF_001724435.1 of Microbacterium sp. SCN 69-37. Classification (NCBI taxonomy): domain Bacteria; kingdom Bacillati; phylum Actinomycetota; class Actinomycetes; order Micrococcales; family Microbacteriaceae; genus Microbacterium; species Microbacterium sp. SCN 69-37. The sequence continues at coordinate 7,079 of NZ_MEEL01000023.1, read as the reverse complement.
AGCATACGAGGCGCCTCCCGCACCGCGTCGACGCGCTGACCGCACCCGGCGTGACGGACCCGCGCAGAAAAGGGGGGCCCTCTCGATCCCCACATTGGGGGCTGGGAGAATCGAGAGGGCCTGGGCTCATCGGGCGATCTGCCGAATGCCGGTCTTGGGGGTGACACGACGACCGCCGTTGGGGGCGACGGTGGCTCGCCACGAGAGCTACGAACAAGGCTAACCGCGCCCGTGAGGCGGCGGCTGGTTCTCAGGTGAGAAATCTCTCAGAGTTAGAGATATATCACTGCCTAGATATCCCGAATGGCGAACCCTCGCATGTTGCAGCGAATGCAACTGTTGACACTTGCAAACGAGGACTATTGGTCTCGGTCGGGCTGGTCCGCTCTGACCCTAACAGCGAGATCACGCGCCTCCCAAGATCCGACTTGACTCGGTGATGCACTATCCCATACTTTGTTGCATCTAATGCAAGATTTTGGGAGCTCTCCAGCCGCACTTCGACTGCTCACCTCGGCGTCGAACGTCGCTTTGGCGAACCCGGAGCAGCAGGTCTTCGACGCGATGATGGACGGCTGGCGGAATCAGCAGCTGTCGCGAGGGCTCCGTGAGCAGACCATCCAGAACCGCGTGGCGACGGTGGCCCGCTTCCGGGAGTTCGCGGACAAGCCGCCGTGGAAGTGGACGGTCGCTGACGTTGACGAGTTCACAAGGGAAGCCACCGATCGCAGGCTGGCGCTGTCCACTCTGCGTCACCACCATGGCGCAATCCGCGGGTTCTGCGACTACCTGACGAATCCGTTGTACGACTGGATGGAGATCTGCGAACGGGAGTTCGGCGAGATCCCGTCGCAGGTGTGCTTGCCATGGAACACGGTCGCGCATCGGTTTGAGTTCGAGGGCGACGGAAAGCGCCGGCCGTTCACCTACGACGAGGTGGAGCGCCTGTTCGACACCGCTGACGCCCGGGTTGAGTTGCTCGTGAGCTCGGGACGAAAAGGCGCGCTCGGGGCGCTGCGGGACGCGCAGCTGCTGAAGACGGTCTACGCGTTCGGGCTGCGCCGCACCGAGGTGGTGATGCTCGACACCGTCGACCTGCACCACAACGCCAAGATGCGCCAATGGGGACGCTACGGTGCGATCCACGTGCGGTGGGCGAAGGCGGCTGGCGGCGGCGCTCCTCGTCGTCGCACAGTGCTGCTGGTGCCGGAGTTCGACTGGTGGGTGCCGGGCATGCAGCAGTGGCTCGAACAGGCCCGGGAACGGTTTGCGCCCGGTGACGACCTCGACGCGCTCTGGGTGACCGAGCGACGCACCCGCCTGTCCGCCGGCTATCTCGACCGGAGGTTCGCGGAACTGCGGGACGAGGCCGGCCTGTCGAAGGATCTGACGCTGCACAGCCTCCGGCATTCCTACGTCACGCACCTGCTCGAGTTCGGCTACGCCGAGCGATTCGTGCAGGAGCAGGTCGGGCACATGCACGCGTCGACGACGTCGATCTACGCCTCCGTCAGTTCGGACTACAAGAACCGGGTGCTTGCAGAGGCATTGAAGGCCCTCATCGAAGGAGAAGCGGAATGACCGTTGAACTTGAGACCGGATGGAACCTGCGCAGCGTGATGGCGTCACGCGGCATCTTCCAGACCTCCAAGCTGAGACCTCTGCTTGAGGAGCGCGGCATCGGCCTCTCCCGAGAGCAGGTCTATCGGCTGGTGACGCAACCGCCGCAACGGGTGCGTCTCGACGTCCTCGCCGCACTCTGCGACGCGCTGGAGTGCTCCCTCGACGATCTTGTGACGATCACCCGCCGCGAGGCCGCGACCCCGATCGCCGTGGGCGAAGAAGCGACTCGCGGGTCGATCGGCGATCTCAGGCCCGTTCGCGCCACCATCCGCCGTCCACGCACCAAGTAGACCGTCGTGGCCAAGCCGCCGCAGGAGCCGCGTGTCGCAGAGGTCGTGATGCTCATCCAGTGGGTCGCGATCGAGATCCCGACGGAACGTCTCGTTGAGATCGTGAGCACGGTCGCTCCGGTGCCGCTCACGCAACGCCTGCTCGAGCTCGCTCTCCTCAAGCAACCCGGAGTTCTCGAAGGACGTCACGCGAATGTGCCTGTGACGGTTCAGGACCTTGCGCACGCGCTCGTCGCCGAGGGCGCGAGTCGGGTTGTCCTGCCGACGTGCGAGTCGTGCGGCCGTGCTGTCCGCATGCCGCACAAGACGCCGAGCGGCGGACGTCGCTGCTCCCGCTGCGAACGGAACGCCAGATCCGTCGCATGCGCGACCTGCGGCCAGGTGAGGCCGGTGCAGCGCACCATCGACGGGAAGCGGTACTGCCGTGAATGCTGGCGTGCTGATCCCCGTTCCTTCGACCATTGCTCCCGGTGCGGTCAGCACGCGACCATCGTCGTCCGTCGCCCCGAGCTCGTCTGCCTGGCCTGTTACACCGCGCCAGTCAAGACCTGCGGGCTCTGCGGAGAGCCCGGCCGGGTCGCATCCCATCTCGACGGGCGACGCGTCTGCGCCCGCTGCTACTACGCGATGCGCACGCCGCAACCCTGCCCTGAATGCGGGCGCAAGGTGTTCCTCACCGGGTTCATGAACGACCAGAAGGTCTGCGCGGATTGCGCCGGCACGCCGATCACGATGGCGTGTCCCGGCTGCGGTTCAATCGAAGAAGTGCGCAAGCATCGCCTCTGCGCCGAGTGCCGCCGCCCGATCACCATCCAGCGACTCCTCTGCGATGAGGCCGGTGATATCCGCCCGGAGCTTCAGCCTCTTGCTGACTACCTGCTCACGCACCATGGCAAGGCGAATTCTCTGGAGCGGTGGCAGCACAAGAGCAAATGTGCCGCCGTGCTCCGCGAACTCGCCGAGGGAACCCTGCCTCTCGCCGCCGACGCGATCATGACCAGAGCCCAGTCGGGGCAGTCCGTGGCATTCCTCCTTTCGCTGCTGGTTCGCTCCGGCGTACTGCCGGAGCTTGACGTCGAGGCCGCGCGCTTCGACCACTGGCTCGAGAACTGGCTATCGGAGGTTGGGCACGCCGAAGACCGGCTTGTCCTGCGCCGGTACTGCACCTGGGAGTTGCTCCGTTCGACGCGCGCATTCCGGGCGGTGTCTCGCGGCCCGTCGAGCCCTGCGGCTGGCTTCCAACGGCAACGCGCAGCGCTCAAGTACTGTGCCGCGCTCCTGCACGAAATCCGATCGCAGCGCGAGACGCTCGCCACCTTCCCCCAACGCCGCCTCGACGCGTTCCTCACGGACTCCCCGAGTCAGCGGGACGCGTTGGCACCATTCACCCGCTGGTTGCGACGCCACCAGTTGAGCACCCTACGCGTCGAGTTCCGGCCGAGTCGCCTCGAGGGCCGGCACTACGAGTCCGACCATCGATGGCAGATGGCCCGTCGATTCCTCACCGATTCGGACATGGACTCGAAGACCCGTGCTGCGGGCCTGCTCGTTCTCCTCTACGGCATTCAGCTCACCCGCATCATCACCCTCACCCGCGATCAGGTCGACGCGACCTCCCAGCCCGTGAAGCTCACTATCGGGGCGGAACCTATCGAGCTCCCCAAGATTCTCGGAGACGCGATCATCGACCTGGTCGACGCGTCGATGCGCCATCCCGAAGGATGGCTATTCCCCGGCAGAAACCCGGGGCTCCATCTCACCCCGGGGCCGATCAGTCGCCGCCTCCGCGCCGAAGGGCTCCGCTCCGGAAGCGCCCGGACGACCGCCCTCATCGAACTCACCCGGCAGATGCACCCGCGGATCGTGTCCGACTTGCTCGGCATAACGCCGGCGTCGGCCGCCGCGTGGTCGCGCCTCGCCAGTGGGGACTGGTCCGACTACCCAAAGATCCGCTCGGTGTCCGACTGACAACGAAGCTCAGCCCAGCAGCGCCTTCGCCGCGTCGGCGAGCGTGCCGGTGGTCGGCTGGTAGTACGCCCATTTCCCGCGCTGCTCGCGCGTGACGAGGCCGGCCTCGACGAGCAGCTTCATGTGGTGGGAGATCGTCGGCTGCGACAGGCCCACGGGGTCGGTGAGGTCGCAGACGCACATCTCGCCGGCGCTGCTCCCGACGATCATCGAGAGCAGCTTCACCCGCGTCGGGTCGCCGAGGGCCTTGAAGACCTTCGCGAGGTCGTGGGCGGTGCCGTCGTCCATCGCCTGGCCGGGGGTGCAGCAGGAGTCGGCGCTGGTGTCGATGGTGACGGGCAGTGCGTTCATGGCTCTATTCTGCCCGACGTATTGACATCTGTCGATATGAGCGTCAGGATCGTCTTGTCTCACATCGAAGAACGTCAATGCATGGAGGTCGCAGTGAACCCTGTCGTCGTCATCGGTGCTGGTCCGCAGGGACTGGCCGCCGCAGCCCATCTGATCGAGCGGGGACTCGGACCGCTCGTCCTGGAGTCCGGCGACGCCGCCGCTTCGGCTGTGGCCGAATGGGGCCACGTGCGCTTGTTCTCGCCGTGGACGGAGCTCACCGACCCCGCGTCGCGACGTCTGCTGGAGCCGACTGGATGGTCGGCCCCGACGCAGGGCTACCCGACCGGCGCGCAGTGGATCGAGCGGTACCTCGCGCCCCTCAGCAATGTGCTCGGCGACCGCGTGCGCTACGGGACGCGGGTCGTCGGCGTCGGCCGGGAGGGCCGCGACCTCTCCGTCGACGCCGGCCGCGCCGAGCAGCCCTTCGTCGTCCACGTCGAGCGCGCGGACGGCACCGAGGAGCGGATCGAAGCGCGTGCGGTGATCGACGCTTCGGGCACCTGGCGCACTCCGAGCCCTGCCGGAGCTGACGGGCTGCCCGCGCTCGGGGAACGCGCTGCAGTCGATGCGGAGCTCCTGGAGCATCGCATGCCCGCGATCGAGGACGCGACCGCGCTGGCTGGCCAGCACATCGTGGTGGTCGGCAACGGCCACTCCGCCGCGACGACGATCGGTACGCTCTCTCGCGTGGCCAAGCGCGAGCCGGGGACGCGGATCACCTGGGTGCTCCGGCGCGGCGCGGTCGGCAACACCTTCGGCGGCGGCAGCGCCGACGAGCTGCCCGAGCGCGGCGCGCTGGGACAGCGGGCGAAGAAGGCCGTCGAGGACGGGCTCGTCGATCTCGTCACTGGATTCCGCACGGAGCAGGTCGTCATCGATGGCGGTCAGGCGGTGCTCATCGCGGAGGACGGCCGCCGGCTCGACCCTGCCGCTCGGGTGTTCGTCGCGACCGGCTTCCGCCCAGACTTGTCCTTCCTCTCGGAGATCCGTCTCGACCTCGACATGCGCCTGCAGGCCCCGTCGAAGATCGCTGCGGAGGTTGATCCGAACGTGCACTCGTGCGGCTCCGTGCGGGCCACGGGCGCTGCTGATCTCGCCCAGCCCGAGTCGGGCTTCTACATCGTCGGTGCGAAGTCCTACGGGCGTGCGCCGACGTTCCTCGCTCTGACCGGGTTCGAGCAGGTGCGCAGCGTCGTCGCCGCGATCGCCGGGGACCACGAGGCCGCCGAGCGCGTGGAGCTCGCTCTGCCGGACACCGGCGTGTGCGGAGGCTCCGGCCTCTTCGACGCGCCGGACGAGTCTGCCAGCACGGGATCGTGTTGCGCGCCGGCCCCGCAGCTCATCCAGCTCGGCGTGGGTTCGGCCTCGTAGGTTCACTACCCATTCGGTTCATGTCAGTGCTGGCTGTATAGTCAGTGTGTGCTGACTATTGCTTCGCGTCTTGACGTCATGAACCGGCTCGGCCGGGCGATGGCGGACCCGACGCGTTCCCGGATCCTGATGACCCTGCTCGCCGGCCCGAGCTATCCCGCCGTGCTCTCGCGCGAGCTGAAACTGACCCGCTCGAACGTCTCGAACCACCTGACCTGCTTGCGCGACTGCGGGATCGTGGTCGCTGAGCCCGAGGGGAGGCAGACGCGCTACGAGATCGCGGACCCGCACCTGGCGGCGGCGCTGACCGCGTTGGTGGACGTGACTCTCGCGGTAGACGAGCACGCGCCCTGCATGGACGCGGCGTGCACGGTGCCGGGCTGCTGCGGGATGGGAGCGAGCGAGTGAGCGCGGCGTGCGGCTGCGAGCACGACGAGCTCGAGACCACCATCAGCGAAGAGGCTGAGGAGGCGGAACACCCCTGGTGGCGGGACCGCGGGATCATGGTCCCGGTCTTCTCCGGCATCGCCTTCCTCACTGGCCTGGTCCTGGAGTGGTCTGGGATGGAGACCCCGGCCTTGGTGTTGTTCTGGATCGGCCTGCTGCTGGGTGCATCGACGTTCACCCCGGGCGCGATTCGGAAGCTGTTCAAGGGTAAGCTCGGCATCGGGCTGCTGATGACGATCAGCGCGGTCGGTGCGGTGATCCTCGGCTATGTCGAGGAGGCCGCAGCGCTGGCGTTCCTGTACTCGATCGCCGAGGCACTGGAAGACAAAGCCATGGACCGCGCCCGCGGCGGACTCCGGGCGCTGCTCAAGCTCGTCCCGGAGACCGCGACCGTCCGCCGCGACGGTACCTCGGTTGAGGTCCCGGCGAAGGATCTCCAAGTGGGGCAGCTGATGCTGGTGCGGCCGGGCGAGCGGATCGCGACCGACGGCATCGTCCGCACGGGGCGCTCCAGCCTGGACACCTCCGCGATCACCGGGGAGTCGATCCCGGTCGAGGTCGAGCCCGGCGACACGGTCTCAGCCGGTGCGATCAACACCGCTGGGGCGCTGGAGGTCGAGACGACCGCGGCCGGCACCGACAACCGGCACCGACAACTCGCTGACCACGATCGTCGACCTGGTGGAGAAGGCTCAGGCGGAGAAGGGCGACCGCGCCCGTCTCGCCGACCGCATCGCCCGCCCTCTCGTCCCGGGCGTGCTGATCCTCGCCGCCCTGGTCGCGATCATCGGCTCGCTGCTCGGCGACCGGGAGCTGTGGATCACCCGCGCCCTGGTCGTGCTGGTCGCGGCATCGCCCTGCGCACTGGCGATCTCCGTGCCGCTGACCGTGGTGGCCGCGATCGGCTCGGCGAGCAAGTTCGGCGTGATCATCAAGTCGGGTGCCGCGTTCGAGCGGTTCGGCGTGATCCGTCACGTCGCCGTCGAC
>NZ_MEEL01000022.1:0-91057 GCF_001724435.1 Microbacterium sp. SCN 69-37 | reverse complement strand
CTTCGACACGATGGTGCACGCGGCCGACGACATCCTGAAGTTCAAGTACATCGTCAAGAACGTCGCCGAGCAGTGGGGCAAGGTCGCGACCTTCATGCCCAAGCCGCTCTTCGGAGACAACGGTTCGGGCATGCACACCCACCAGTCGCTGTGGCTCGAGGGCAAGCCCCTCTTCTACGACGAGAAGGGCTACGGCGGCCTGTCCGACGTCGCTCGTTGGTACATCGGCGGTCTGCTGGCGCACGCGCCGGCTGTCCTCGCCTTCACCAACCCGACGCTGAACTCCTACAAGCGTCTGGTCAAGGGCTACGAGGCTCCGGTCAACCTGGTCTACTCTGCCGGTAACCGCTCGGCCGCGATCCGCATCCCGATCACGGGCAGCAACCCGAAGGCCAAGCGCATCGAGTTCCGCGCGCCCGACGCCTCGGGTAACCCGTACCTCGCCTTCGCCGCGCAGATGATGGCGGGCCTCGACGGCATCAAGAACCGCATCGAGCCGCACGAGCCGGTCGACAAGGACCTGTACGAGCTGCCGCCCGAGGAGGCCAAGAACATCCCTCAGGTTCCGAACTCGCTGCTCGACTCGCTGGAGGCGCTGCGTGCAGACCACGAGTTCCTCCTGGCCGGTGGTGTGTTCACGCCCGAACTGATCGAGACCTGGATCGAGTACAAGATCGAGAACGAGATCAAGCCGCTCGCCGCGCGCCCGCACCCGTTCGAGTACGAGCTGTACTTCGGGGTCTGATTCCGGGAGGCCCTCAGAGCCACACTTCCGGTCTCTGAGCCCAGCAATTTGCTGAGCCCCAGGCGGCAGTCGCCGTCTGGGGCTCAGTCTATCTCTGGACGTTTACGGACGGGTACGGGGAGTAAACGGACAGGTTTTCGGACAGCGTGGATGCCCGCTTCTGCGCACGCGAACAGCGCGCTGACTCGACGGTTTGCTGCTACAGCAGCCCACTGACAGGAGCTCGTATGAGATCAGGCGCGACGGCGTAGCTGACCGCTGGCACCGCAGCCCATCGTTCCGGTGGCAACGCGCCGAACATCAGCTCCAGCGCGAGCCCGACTTCAGCATCGAGAAGCCCCTGCAAGGTGAGCGGCAGCGAAATCGACGCGAGCGCACTGCGCGATTGAACGTTTCGCGCCGAGGCATCCGTCAGTGCGTTAGCGCGAAGCTCTTCAAGGATCCCGTCGAGCACACCCTGCACTTCAGTCGATACGCCCAACTCTCCTGAATGGGGCGCGATGAGGTCGGCGATGAGCAACGGCTCACTGGGAACAACAGGCTGCTTTGCAGCATGGGTGTCGGGGATGGCTCCGCCAAACGCCGCTTGCCGGATCAGGCTCTGCGCCACATGTCGTGCGGCGGGAGTTCCCGCAAGCGCGGTTTTCAGGGCGTTGCGGATGTACATGAGGTCGTTCTTGCTTGCTGATCCCGCCGCCGAGAGCCCAACTGCGAGCGCACGGTCGTCGATTGGGACAGTCCCGGTAAGACAGCGCAGCGCGACGTCGATGAGCCTGCGCTGCCACCGCGGGGTAGTGGCAGCAAGACCATCATCGAGCAGGAAAGCAGCAACTTCCGGGCCGACAGAACAGAGCCACCCTGGCCAGCCCTCTCGCTGGTCGACTCGCTCGACGACCTCGGCCACGAGATCACGGCGGTGGTCTGGTCCCTCTGCGAACAATCGGCCGGCGATGAACACGAAAGTGTTCCGCCAATGCGGGCTCGACGCAATGGCCATCATGCGCACACGAACCTGCTCGTCGGTGCCACTGCTCAACGCGCGTGCGGCCATGACTTCCTGGAGGCTACGGATCTCGAATGACACACCGTCGTCCTCCGCAGGGACCAAGAGAACAAGGCGCTCGGTCGCGGCCTGCACGATCCGATCAGCAATGCGTTCGATGCCCTCGCCCGGCTGGTAGCCGACCTCGACGAGTCGCTGCATAGCGAGCCCGCGCAGCTCAGGCTTGCTCATGATGGCCCGCGAATCCGTCGCGGTTTCGGCATGCACCTGGAGCGCAAGTCCGACGGTCTCGTGCAACTCGGTGATTGCTCGTCGCTGCTCTGCGAGCAGAGGCGCGAGCGTGGTTGTCTTTGCGGACTCGCGCTCGTAGATCGTCTCGAAGTAGCGCCAGAACAGTTGGTATCGGTCAGCGGGAAGTACGCCGAACCGCTCCAAGATGAGCGTCATGATGAGCACCTGGAGCGGCGTCTTCATCAATCGCAGCATCGTTGCGTCCGCGGCGTGGCGTTCAAATCGCGCGATGACTTGGTCTCGCCGATCCAGGTCATCCGCAAGTCGCCTTGTCGTGACATGACGGCCGTATGAGAGAGCAGTATCGGCATCGAGGTACCGCAAGCTCAACTGCCGGAATCTCTCAGGCATGATCTGCTCGTCATCGCTGGTGGGACGTGTCGTGATGATGACGAAAAGGTCAGCGTCTCCTTGATCGGCGTCCTCCACGAAAGCTCGAATCTCATCGAGCACGCGAGGACGGACTTCAGGCGCTGTCACTTCATCCAGACCATCCAGGATGACGAGACTCGGCCAGTTCACCATCCATCGCCGAAGCGTGTGCGGCTTGATCTCGATCTCAGCACGGGCAGCAACCCGCTCGCTGAGCCAACGCAACAGACTCTTGTCACCACTAGGCCCGATAGCGTCCGCATACTCGGCAAGGTTCACGCGAATAGGCCAACGATGGTTCCGAGGTGACTCGACCTGAACACGTCGGAGTGCGTCCGCAGTACCGTCACGCACGTCAGCCGCAGTCGGAGTCAGCGATTCGTCGGATAAGAAGGCCACTCGATACACCTGGGTGAGGAACAGCGTGATGGTGCTCTTCCCGCTCCCTGGCTGACCGGTTATGACGAGGTGCCTGGCAGCAGGCGCGAATGACGGCTTGAGAACCGACTCGGCGTGCAGGATCACCTCCTTGAGCAGAGATGCGTCCGTGCCCTCTGTGCCTTCGGCTTTCAGATCGATGAGGACCTGCTCGACTGACTGCCGACTGGTCCCGCCAGCCTCTCTGAAGTTGACCCAACGTTCAGTGCCGATCGTGTTCAGCGCATGAGCTTTGAGGACGGGCTCAAACTCGTCAGGCGTCAGCAGACCATCCAGCGAGTTGAGCCGGGCGAGAATATCGCCGACCGTCAGCAGTCCCTTGAAGGCGGTTCGAACTCCGTCGAATGCGGTGAGCAGTCCATTGAGCTGGTCACGATGCCAGACCTTCCCGGCCCGCATCCCACGCGCGCGAAGTGAGTCGGGTTTGCCGTCGCTGCCGATCCTCGAGTCCGCGATGCGTTGCGAGATGAACGAGTTGATCTGGTCGATGCCGCCGGTCCCGGAAACGCTACTCAGGCGGGCGTTCGTGACGAAGACGACATACTGCGGCAACTGCCCCCGGCGACTACTGTCGCTCATCCATGCGTCAAACTCGTCCGAGATCTCATTGCGCAACCACGCGGCGTTCTGCGCAGGAGTCCCCAGCGACTCCTTCTGCTTCGCCTGGATCACGACATATCCGTCCCACGACTCGGCACCGAACCCGGTCGTCGCGGACCAGTTGACCTGGCCTCTGTAGGTCGCTTCTCGCCCGCCGTCGGGGCCTGAACCGAATGCCTCTACGCCGTTGCCCAGCACCTTGATCGCGAGCGCCACGGTGAGCTGCTCGAAGGCGCGGGGACTCAACTCCTCAAGCGGATAGTCCTGCGCCATAGGTGCGAGCCCCCTGCAAAGTTGCCGTCTTCCGATCTTCGCACCTTGCAAGGACATCGATCTTTGGCGCGCGGGCCTGCCGAACTCCCTGTCACCTCAGACGAGCAGAGGACGTCCTACCGTGTGCTCGTCAGGCGCGCGACGAGGTGAGCATCGGGGCGTCCTCGCTGATCGTGTACCCCGCCGACTCGCGCTCGACGAGTCGGCGGTCGCGCCGCTCGGCGACGCGAGCCCGGATCAGGACGACGAGCGTGATCGGCCCGTTGACGAGGAACTTCAGTGCGTTCCAGATGAACAGCAGCACGAGCAGGTTCAGCCACCCCGGCCCGCCGTCGGCGATCCAGACGGTCAGCAGCCACGCGCCGAGCAGGTACGGCACGGCGATCAGCATGGCGGGCACACCCCACTTCAGTCCGCGGCGCGTCCGCAGCGCGTTGAGCAGGATGTTCGTCGGCATGTACGTCCGCAGGAACAGCCGAACTCGGATGCTGAGATTCCAGAGCAGTCGGAGCATGATGTCCGCCTCCTGAGAGGGTGCGTAGCTCCGCCGAGGAGGTAGATCATGTGGTGAGCGTCCCGAGAGGACCGTCGCAAGCGACCTAGAAATCGTGGCTACTACCTCGACACTCAGGGTACGCCCGACCTCGGACACACGGAAGGGCAACTACAGACGTGGCGCGGATACCCCGACCGCGGTGACCGTGGACTCCGGTTCTGCTGCGCGTGCCGCGAGCTGCCGTGCGCGGTGGATCGCGGCGCGTGCTCGCGCGGCATCTGCGTGCTGCCGCGCGTCGTCGCCGATGAGTCCGAGCGCGCTGGTCTCCGCGATGCCGTAGGTGTCGCGGTAGGCCGCGACGGTGCGCGCCTCGCGTCGCCAAATCGCGGCAAGCTGCGGATCGGCGGGCTCCGGGCCGAGTTCCGCGGCCCATGCCTCGGACGCCTCGACCGCTTCGGCGACGAGCGCGTCGGCCCGCTGCTCGATGAGTGCGGCGCGTTCGCGGAGCGCGGCGCGCATGTCGTCGTCCATCGTGCCGAGCGCCGGGGTGATGAGTCCAGCGATGGGCGCGGCGGGCTGGCGCACGCGCCCCGCACCGTTCGCGCGCGCCAGGGCTCGGATCACCCGTTCGTGGAGCACCGCGGCCACGTCCTCGGCGTCGTCGAGCGGACGCGAGGCGACGAGCGCGTGCAGCAGGCGCTCCGTGTCGTACCCGTCCGCCTCGGCGCGGCGCAGCTCGGCACCGAGCACACCGAACGCGGTCGATCCGATGGCGGCGTCGGCTTCGGCCTCGGTGAGTCGGGTGGCGCGCACGAGGGCTTCCCATCTCTGCTGCTGTGCGGCGGCGGCGATGGTCTCGTACTCGGCGGCGAGCTGGCCGACCGAGCCCCAGGCGTCCTGCTCGGCGGCGATCATCTGGCGGGCTGAGAGTTCGGCTCCAACGTGCTGGAGCACCCCGGCGAGCACCTTGCGGGCCGCGACTGCCTTGGTGTCCTGGGTGGGCGGATGGATGTGGTCGTCGTCGGGACGGTTGATCGAGACGTAGGCGGTGTTCACGAGCCTTCCGCGGGTCATGGCGACGTAGAAGTTCTCGCGCGTCGCGCCGGGCTCGATGAGCGTGTGTCCGGTGTCGACGGTGACGCCTTGCGCCCGGTACGCGGTGACGGCGTAGCCGAGTTGGACGTGCTCGGCGACGTACTCAGCGGGGAGCCTTAGGGTCGCGCCCCAGCGCCGTCCGGCGGGACGCACCCGCAGCGACCCATCGGCGTCGATGGCGGTGATCGTCCATCGACTGCCGTTGCGTACCCAGCCGCGGCCGATGCGCAGCTCGCGGTCGTTGCGGCGGGTGATGATCGCGTCCCCGACGGATGCCTCGGTATCGTCATGCAGCCGCACCTCGGCGCGCGCGTCGACCTGCCCGGCGAGGATGAGGTCGGCGCGGGCGCGCTGGTTCAGGGTAGTGACCATCGCGCTCGACTCGGCAATGAGGATGCTCGCCAGTCCTGCGACGCGGTCGCTCTGCCACGAAGCGTAGGCGGCATCAGCCATGCGTTCGGCCTCCCCTGCATGGATGCGCCCGTGGGCGTGGTAGGTGTCGATCGCCTCGATGCGCCCGTGGCGAAGGTCGAGCGTGGCTTCCTTCTCCCAGGCTGCGGCGATGCGTCGCACGTCGGTCAGCTCGGGCACGTCGTCGCGGTCGGCGACGAGCAGCCCGAACGCTCCCCCGGCGTCCACGGATTGCAGTTGCGCCGTGTCGCCCACGAGCAGCACCTTCACCCCAGCGTCGACCGCGACGCGCACGAGCCGGTCAAGGGCGAGCGTTCCGGCGAGGGATGCCTCGTCCACGATCACGAGCTGCCCGGCGGTGAAGCCGATGCCGTGGTCGCGGTAAGTCTGCCACCACTTCGCGGTGTTCTCCGTCGGGATGCCGAGATCCCCGGCCAGCACCTCGGCGGCCACGGCAGACGGGGCGAGCCCGACCACCGAGCCGTGCCCGTGCTCGGCTTCCCATGCGCGCCGCAACGCGCGCAGAGCGGTGGTCTTGCCCGCCCCTGCGGGGCCGATGAGCAGGTCGAGCATCCGGCCGGAAGACGCAATCGCGGTGAGCGCGGCGCGCTGGTCGTCGCCGAGCGCGCGCCCACGGCGGGGTTGCAGCGCGTGCGCGATGGTTGCGTCGGCCAGGCGCGGTGCAACCTGCTCGCGGGAGCGTGCAAGCAGCCGATCCTCAGCAGCGAGCACCGCGGCCCCGCTATAGCGGGCGGCGTTGCGAGGCCGGAACACGCTCGTGCCGTCCGTGCGCTGGAACGCAGCGGGACTGGAGGCAAGCTCGGGCGGGGTGAGCCGGATGGACGCCTGCTCTGCGGCATCGACGATCATGCTAGTGATCGCCTCGCGGTCCTCCGTGCCGGTGAAGCGCCAGCCCATCGTCTGCCGTGCGGCCTCGGCGTACAGGTTCCAGAGGCTCCACGTCGTGCGCTTCTCGGCAACCGCGGCGACCACCGACGCGCCGAGCCTGGCGATCCGCTCCAGCGGCACATCCTCCGCGCGCAGGAGCTTCGCGGGCTCGACCGCGACGGCTTCTCGCGCCCACTCGGTGGCATCCCGGCCCAGCAGTCGGCTCGCGCGGGTGCGCCACTCCTGGGCGAGGTCGGCGAGCGGGCGGACTTCCTTGTCGGGCCGGGTCGCCAGCGTCGCCTGCTGCCGCAGCCGGATGATCGTCTCCCGTGACGGCGCGTGCCCGTGCGCGGCCTCGTACTCGGCGATCAGGCCATCCTTCTCGATGTCGATGTGCCGCGACCGGGACGAGAACTCGGCGACCAGCTCCTCGGGCACCGTGGCGACCGCCCACACCGGGTTGCGATCCGCGCCCCGGTCGCGCCGCTCCCACCCGACGCCGAGCACGCGGGTCAGGTGATCGGCGAACACCGCGGTGTGCAGCTCGCTCAGCGCCACGGTCGCCGCGTGCAAAGGCCGGCCATCGAGCGACCGCCACTTGCCGTCGAACAGGGTGCGCACCTTGTTGCTCACCACGACATGCGTGTGCAACTGCGGGTCGCTCGCCCGCGAGTCGAAGTGATCGAACGCGGTGGCGATGAGCCCGGTCACCTCGACCTGCGCAACCGCGCCGTCGCGGGACGTTGCGCCCGAGCGCGTCGCTGCAAGCTCGCGCTCCATGAACGCAACCACCTCCGCAACCGCCGCATGGTGCGCCTCCGCGATCCGTGCCTGCGTCGTTGCGTCCGCAACCGCCCACAGCACCGAGGCGGACTTCGGCAGCGAGAAAGTGAAGTCGTACCCGGCGACCGCCCGCCGCGAGGTGCGCGCCGACTCCTCCGCCTCGATCACCACAACGGCCTCAGCTCGCTCATCCGCGCCCAACGCCGGATCGAGCCGCGAGATGCGCGCCGCGATCCGATCCTCGACGCTCGGGAACGCCGGATACGCCTTCCCCAGCGGATCGCCGGTCACCGGGTCGCGCCCCATCCCCAGCAGAAGCTGGAGCTGCGCCTCCGAGACCGGCGCGCCCTCGTGAATCTCACCCTCCCCGAGCGCCGCGAGCCCGCCGCCCATCCAGCGGCCCGGCGGTGTGCCCTGCTCGGCGTAGTACCGGGTCAGCGGCGTCGAGAGCGCCCGCTCGCCGTCAGCCGACGCCACGGAGCGCAGCAGGTACTTGTAGCCGTCCCCCGCGCCCATGACCCGCATCGAAACCGACACCCGGTACCGCCTCTCTCGTCAGGGAGGTGAGCCGCCGAGCCCGCCCTCGGGCGGGCTCGACCTCGATGTGCAAGACGTGTACTGGTCTCTGGAGGGCTTCCGAGATCAGACAAGGCGGGCGCGGACGACGGCGATGTCGCGCTCATGATCGCGCACGATCCTGTCAGCCTTGGTCGTGAACTCCGACTTGTGGATCACGACGAGCCGGATACCCTGCTGCGGCAGGATCTCCGCCTTTCGCTGGTCGTAGAGCCGCCGCTGCTCGCCACGGGGCACACCGGAGACGGTCGCGCGGCGGTCGAACAGCGGGACGGCCACGGTGTGCTGCTTCTCCTGGAACTCAACCACGAGCCCCAGCGCAGGCCAATACCCGTCGACAGGGAGCCTGCGAGCCCGTCCGGTCGTCGGCGACACGTCGCCGACAAGCCACAGGAACGTCGCCTGTCGCTCCCCGCAGACCCCGATCACCTCGTCGCAGAGGTCGAGAACGTAGTGCTCATCACTGTCGGCGCGCTTGCCCACGATGCCTACAGGTACTCGACGACGGCCACTACGCGGATGACGCCGTTGAACTCGTCGCCGCCCGCGACTGTGGACAAGGCGACGATACGGTGCTCCGGCCGGGCGGCGAGCTCCTGCGCGAGCGCGTCCTTGATCGACCCGCGCATGAAGTTGTCGACGCGCACCTCCACGATCTCCTGGGTGCTGGTCAGTCCCTGAGCCATGCCTGTTGTCCCTTCGGCTACGGGATCAGCCCGAGGAGCGTCACGACGCCGCTTGAGACCAGATTCCCGAGTGCTCCCGCTGTCGTCGCTGAGAGGAAAGGCAAGAGCCGCTCCAGAGCCGACTTCGTTCGTGAAGGGTCTTCTGTGGCCACGCCACCGCGTGCATCAGCTATCGCGTCAGACACCTCGTGCTCATCGGCGAGACCGAGCGCGGGCAGGGCTTGCTCTATGCCGTCCAGAGTTTCAGCAGCCTTGACCAGCCATGTCGAGCTGAGGTCAATGCTCTGACTGACGCTTGAACTCTGGTTCGCGATGTTTGCGGGGCCGTGCACTGTCGTGGTGATCGTCGTACCGCTCGTGGCCTCATCGTCACGCACGCTGCCACCGCGTTCGATCAGCCGGACTCCCTTCGGGAGCAGTTCTACGAGCGTGATTTCGCCGGAAGCAAGAGTCGTGCCCCGAATGTAACCAGCGTCCCTCAACGCGGCACTTGCCTTCTCGACATCGGTGTCGGTGAACACGACCCCGAAGTACGTGGCCCCGGACTGGGGAACGCCCTTGGGGTCTGGCATCAGCGCATCATGGACATGAATGCGGTCGTAGAGCCAGCGTAGGAGTACGTCGCGGAGCGCGATGCGACGTGCGGCAACGTCAGCTCGATCCTGCTCGATCCTCGCCGCTGCGTCTCGCCCAGCGGGCGTGACAGCACCGATCCAGTCGCCGAAGGACATGTCCTTGGTGCTTACCCACCCTCGCCGCGCAAGCTCCTGGAGTTCGGAATGGTCGAGCTGTGACGGATCACCGCCCAGGTCAGCAAGGCGCTCCCTCACCGCTTCTTCTTCCGCACCCCATCCGTCAGCGCCTACCGACTGGACGACTGCGAGGATGAGCAGACGCCGGTTGATCTCACGGTCGATTGCCACCGCTACTCCGCCTCGAACTCGTTGGTGGTGAACTTCAGGGTTGTGGCGTTCTCTCGGATGGTGCGGAGCTGCTGCTCGGTGAAGCCGTCGGGGTGGATGGCGTCGATGGAGAGCGAAATGGTGAGCTTCGCGCCGGATGCGGCGAGGTTGGTCAGCACCTCGGTGGCGATCTTGGCGAAGTCGGCGGAGTAGCGTTCGGCGCTGATCGGCGCGCTGCCGACGTACCGGGTCGCCGCGGGCTTCCTCGCAGGCGCTGGCGCGGGAGGGGTGGTCGTAGCGCCTCCCGCCGTGCCCGCTGCTGCCGCCGCAGATGCTGGGGAGTCCGCCTCCGGCGCGGGGGTGCTGCTGGTCGCGGTCGCGGCCAGGTCTGCGGCACGCTGTGCTTCGGCCGGTGCGGGCTTGACGATCAAGGTGGCGTCGGTGACGGGCCTTAGGCCTCGGCGACCTCTACCGCGACAGTATCCGAATCATCACCGACTCCCGCGCAGAAGCGACCCGGTCGTACCCTCGCCCATCACTTGTCTCGCCCCGCAAAGGGCCGACGATCCTCCCGATTGCTCACCTCACGCCCGGCGGCTTGCCTGCCAGTCCCCGACCCGGCGGCAGGAGAGCCAGGATCCTGCCTTGACGTTGTCGGTCTTGATCCTCGCTTCCGCGCGATCATCCTCACCTTCAGCGGGTTCGATCCAACGACCCGGCCGGGCGTGCTGAAAGAGCAACGTGGCGATCATCCGGAGTTGCTCACCGCTCGAGAACGATGGCGAGTCCCTGGCCGACGCCGATGCAGATCGCGGCGACGGCGACGCCTCCGCCGCGGCGGGCAAGCTCGTGCGCGGCGTGACCTACTATGCGTCCCCCGGACGCGCCGAGCGGGTGTCCGATGGCTAGTGCGCCGCCGTGGATGTTGACCCTTTGGGGGTCGAGGTCGGGCCACCCTTTCATGTCGGCGAGGCACTGCGAAGCGAAGGCCTCGTTGAGTTCGACGATGTCGACGTCGGCCCATGTCCTGCCTGCGCGGGCGAGGGCCTTGTTCGCGGCTTCGATCGGGGCGAGGGGGAACAGGTCAGGGTCCACCCCGTGCCATCCGCGGCCGGCGATACGGGCGAGTGGTTCGGCGTCGATCGCGTGCTCCGCGCCGAGGATCACCGCGGAGGCGCCGTCGTTGATGGGGGACGAGTTCCCGGCGGTCACGGTGCCGTTCTCGCTCGCGAACAGGGGCCTGAGGGTCGCGAGCTTCTCGATGGTGGACCCGTCGCGGATTCCCTCGTCGCGGACCAGCTCAGCGCCGGGCACCTGCACGATCTCCGCGT
This sequence comes from Microbacterium sp. SCN 69-37, assembly GCF_001724435.1. NCBI lineage: Bacteria > Bacillati > Actinomycetota > Actinomycetes > Micrococcales > Microbacteriaceae > Microbacterium > Microbacterium sp. SCN 69-37. The sequence goes on along the minus strand of NZ_MEEL01000022.1, from coordinate 80,167 downwards.
CATAGATGCCGTCGGCCCAGGCCTTCGCGGCGAGTTCATGACTGCGCGCCGCGTACGCGTCCTGCTGCTCCCGGGTGATGCCCAGCAGCTGTGCGACCTTCTCGGCCGATTCCCCGTTGGAGATCGTCCAGTGCGCCGGGAGTGCCGGGTTGATCATCCGCCATCCGATGGAGGTATTCCACAGCGTCTGGTTGCCGACCGCCGGCCACGGTTTCGGCGACTTCTCCACGACGAATGGCGCCCGGCTCATGGACTCGACACCACCGGTGAGCACGATTCGGGCATCTCCCGCTTCGATCGCACGCGAGCCTTGGACCACCGCCTCGACGCTGGATGCGCACAACCGGTTTACGGTGGTGCCGGTGACGGTGGTCGGGAAGCGGGCGAGCAGCGCACCGAATCGCGCGACGTTGCGGTTGTCCTCGCCCGCCTGGTTCGCGTCTCCGAAAATCACATCGTCGATGTCGGACGGGTCCAGCCCGAGCCGTTGAACCGACGCGGCCATCACGAGTGCGGCAAGGTCGTCCGGTCGTGTGGCCGACAGTGTGCCGCCGGCCCGGCCGAACGGGGTGCGGACGGCATCGAAAACGAAGGTCGAGGTCATGGGTGATTCTCCGATCCTGCCGAGTCGCGCCGCGGGGTACGGCGCGTTCCGGGAAGGCTGGGTCGCGGGTATCGACTGAGGCGGGCAGCGTCGAGGTCATGAGAACGCGGCGATGCCCGTGATCTCTCGCCCGATGATCAGGGACTGGATGAAGTCGGTGCCCTCATAGGTGTGCACCACCTCCATGTCGGTGAGGTGGCGGGCGACGTGGTTCTCCAGGAGAAGACCATTGCCGCCGAGCAGGTCGCGGGCGTCGCGGCACAGCGCACGGGAGCGCTGGCCGGTGAACATCTTCGCCAGTGACGCCTGCTCGTTGCTCAGGCGCCCTTCGTCCTGCAGGGTTGCGGTGCGGAAGCACAGCAACTGCATGGCGGTGAGGTCGGCGAGCATGTTGGCGAGCTTGTTCTGCACGAGCTGGTAACTGGCGATCGGCTTTCCGAACTGGACTCGGTCCTGCACATAGGACGCGGCGGCTTCGTAGGCGGCGAGTGCGTGGCCGAGTGCTTCCCAGGCAACCGTGCTGCGTGTGCGGTTGAGGATCGCGGACACGTCCCGGAAGGACGCCGATCCCGCGAGCTTGTTCTCCACGGGGATGCGAAGCCCGGTGATCTCGATGTGCGCCTGCTGGATCGCGCGCTTGGCGATCTTGCCGGTGATCGCCTCGGCGACGTACCCGTCGGGGTACTGGCCGTCGGCGTCCTTCTCGAGGACGAATGCCTTTACTTTGGCATCCGCAGTGTCCCGGGCCCAGAGGATGACGAGATCGGCGACGTGGCCCAGCCCGATCCACCTCTTCATGCCATCGATGACGTAGACATCCCCCTCCCGGCGAGCGGTGGTCTCCAGGGCGACGGAGTCCGAGCCGTGGTCGGGCTCTGTCAACGCGAACGCGCCGAGCTTGCGCAGCGCTGCCATGTCGGGCAGCCACCGTTGCTTCTGCTCGTCGTCGCCGAGCAACGCGATGCTGCCCATCGCCAGTCCGGAGTGGACGGCGTTGAACGTGTTCACGCTGCCGTCGCCGCGGGACAGCTCCATCGCGACCAGCCCGGTCTGCAGGCGGGTGAGCCCCGGGCACCCGTAGCCTTGGATCGCTGTTCCGACGATGCCGAGGTCGCCCAGCGCGGGAAGGATCTGGTAGGGGAAGTCCGCCATCTCCCAGTAGTCGTTGATGATAGGGAGGACTTCGGCGTCCACGAAACCCCGTACACGTGCGATCAGGCTGCGGTCGTCGTCGCCGAGCAGGTCGCCCACCTGGTAGAAGTCCGTGTCTACTCGTTGTGCTGTCGTCGCGATTGTCATCTCAGCGCCCCTCTTCCCGAATTGCCGGGACGGGCACCCGCTCGCCGGCGAAGCCGTCATGGTCTTCCCCGTCCTGCAGCCACCGGCGGATGGCAGCGCTGTCCTGGTCGAGGTCGGGTGGAGCGGTCCGGTACGTCGCGGGGGTGCGGGAGAAGGTGATGGGGTTGCGAATGGTGGGCACCGCCCGGTCGCCGCGGCCGACCAGGACGCTGGGCTCCAGCCCGATCCGCGTGGCGAACTCGACACCTCCGCCAACGTCCAGGATCGGTGCGCACGGCACGTGCAGCGGGCTGAGGATGTCGAACCACTCCTGCGCGGTCTTGGAGGCCAGCCGCGCTGTCAGCATCGGGCGGAGTTCGTCTCGGTGCGCGCTGCGCTCCGCGTTGGACGCGAAGCGGGTGTCCGCGGCCAGCTGCGGCAACCCGACGGCGTCGCAGAACGTGGCGAACTGCACGTCGTTGCCGATCGCGAGGATGAGCTCCCCGTCGCCGGTCGGAAACGGCGCGTACGGGTAGATGCTCGGGTGGTCGTTGCCCATCCGGGTCGGGGACTGCCCGGTGAGCAAGAACCCACCGGTCTGGTTGACCATGCCCGACAGTGCGGAGGACAGCAGGTTCACCTCGACATGCTGGCCCTCCCCTGAATGCTGGCGGTGGTAGAGGGCGGACGTGATCGCGACACAGGTGTGCAAGCCGGCGATCACATCGAACACTGCGATTCCCGAGCGGAACCCCTCGGTGTCCGGCGCCCCGGTCACGCTCATCAGTCCGGACAGCGCCTGTGCCAGCAGGTCGTAACCGGCAAGCCCGGCGCCTCCCGCGGTGCCGAACCCGGTGATCGACGCGTAGATCACCCCGGGGTTCTCCCGCGCGACCGACTCATAGTCCAGGCCGAATCGCCGCAGACCGCCCGGTTTGAAGTTCTCCGTCAGCACATCGGCTCGCGACGCCAGCCGCTGCGCGAGGACCAGGTCGTCCGGGTCGCGAAAGTCGAGCATGACAGACTTCTTGTTCCGGTTGATGGAGAGGAAGTAGGTCGACTCGCCCCGGTACTCGGGCGGCCGCCAGCCGCGTGTCTCATCTCCCAGTGGACTCTCCACCTTGATCACGGTCGCACCGAGATCCGCGAGCAGCATCGTGCAGTACGGGCCCGCCAGAACCCTGCCGAAGTCGGCGATCAGGAGACCGGCGAACGGCCCGCTGGTCACGTCCTGCGTCATCCGGTCATCCGGGAGCGAGCTCTTCGTCATCGGAAACACCTCAATCGTTGTGTCCGCCCAGACTCCCAGCACTCGTTTATGTCCGTCCAATACCCGATCGGATGCATACTGATGCGGCGTTCGCATGAAAGGGTGACTGTTCCACAACGGAACACTCGAGCCTGCCGTCGGCAGGCCAGCCTCGGTGTCAAGAGGCGACGGTGCCGATAGCGGCCTGCGCCTGTACGTGATCAGCAATGAGGCTAAGGAGAACAACTCATGAGTAGCAGGCTTGCAGGCAAGGTCGCGATCGTCACCGGCGCCGCGAACGGGATGGGGCGCGCTCATGTGCACCGTCTTGCCAAGGAAGGGGCGACCGTCCTCGCCACCGACGTCGACGCGGGCGGGCTCGAGCAGACCGTCGCCGAGGCGAACCGTGACGGCGGGACGGTCGTGGCGCTGGAGCAGGACGTCACGGTCGCGGCGAGATGGGACGAGATCGTGGCCGATGCCGAGCAGCGTTTCGGTCGTCTCGACATCTTGGTGAACAACGCGGGGATACTCATCCTGAAGCCCGTCGACGAGACGACAGAGGAGGAGTGGGATCTGATCTTCCGCATCAACGCTAAGGGCGTCTTCCTGGGCACGAAGGCCGTGGCACCCGCTCTGACCCGCGCAGGCGGCGGATCGATCGTGAACATCTCCTCCATCTACGGCATCATCGGTGCGCCGAGCGCCGCCGCATATGAGGCGTCCAAGGGCGCCGTCCGGCTGCTGACCAAGGCGAGCGCCGTGGACCTGGCGAAATACGGCATCCGGGTGAACTCCGTTCATCCCGGTGTCATCGCCACCCCCATGACCACCGGGCTGCTGGCGACGCCGGAGTCGACGAAGGCGGTGCTGTCCACGACGATCCTCGACCGGCCGGGTCAGCCGGAAGAGGTCTCGAATGTCGTGCTCTTCCTCGCCTCCGACGAGGCATCCTTCGTGACCGGCGCCGAGTACGTCGTGGACGGCGGCTACACCGCACAGTGATCCCCGGTCGGCCGGGGAATCTGCATGTCCCCGGCCGACCCATCCCGATTGCGCGTCAATCGACATCGATTCAGTACCGGACGTGCAATAATCTTCGGATGGATCTGCAGCAGCTGCGCGCCTTCCTCGCTGTCGCCGATGAACTGCATTTCGGGCGCGCCGCAGAGCGCCTCCACATGGCGCAACCGCCGATCAGCCGCGGCATCCAGCAGCTGGAGCGGGAATTGGGCGCGCGATTGTTCGAACGGAGCACTCGCAAGGTCACGCTGACCTCCGTCGGAGAGGCGCTGATCGCACCCGCCCAGGAGGTGCTGGACGCCCTGGATCGGGTGAGCAGAGTCGCCCGGGCGGCCGGAACGGGCGAGATCGGCCACGTCAGGCTGGCGTATGCGGGCGCGTCCTCCAACGTGATGGTCGGACAGCTCGCCCGCGCCGTCAACCAGAACCACCCGGGCATCCACCTCGAACTGCTCAGTCAGCACTTCGCCCAGCCTGCGATGCAACTGCTGACCCGTGGCGACATCGATATCGCACTCGGCCGATGGGATCACATTCCCGCCATCGTGCGCACCCGCGTGATCGCCATCGAGGAACTGGTCATCGCCGTCCCTGAGACCCACCGCCTCGCCGACGCCGATGCCGTGTCGATCGCGCAGTTCGAGGGGGAACCGTTCGTATCGCTGCAGCCCCAGACCGGGACGCTACTGCTGGAAAGGCTTCGGCAGATGAGCAGAGCGGCCGGGTTCAACGCGGACGTCGTCCAGCACGCACCGGACTCATGGACGCTGATGTCACTCGTCTCCGCCGAGATCGGCTGCTCATTGACCCTATCCTCCGTGATCGACAGCATCGCCGACCCGCACCTGCGCTTCCTACGCCTCACCGACGACGCTCCACCCGTCGAACTGCGGATGGCCTGGCTGCGCGACAGCGACGATCGCGCGCTGCACGCCGTGCTCCGGCTGTCCGAATCCGTCCTCCCGACCCCGCAGACATAGATGCCCCCGCCCATCGCACATCCATGCACAGCCGGCACATGAGAGGGCTTGATTGATACTAGGACTGCAATAGCGACCGGTTGGTTCGGTATTGGACTTCCGCTCGGGCGCGATGCGACGCTGACAGTGCGCAAGAAGGCCGCGTCCCTCTCAATTCTCGGCCCGCCCGGTGGGCGCTGAGAGGACGGTTTGCCGGCTCCGGCGCACGCCGCCGCGAACGGGAGGATCCAACATATGAGCGCCTACGCCACCATCAACCCCGCCACGGGGCAGCGTGTCGCCGAATACCCCCTCATCGGCGACGCCGAGGTGCAGGAGATCATCGGCCGGTCGTATACGACGTACACCACCTTCCGGTCGGTGCCGCTGTCCGAACGAACCCGCTTGCTGCAGCGCGCTGCCGACCTGTACCGGGAGCGCAGCGACGAACTCGCCGCGATCATCACGCTGGAGATGGGCAAGCCGATCGCGCAGTCCCGCGGCGAGGTCGCGCTGGTCGCGTCGATCTACGAGTACTACGCCCAGAACGCGGCGAAGTTCCTCGCAGACGAGCAGCTGGAGATCGCGGGGGGCGGCGAGGCGCTCGTGCGCACCGAGCCCATCGGCCCACTGCTGGGCGTGATGCCCTGGAACTACCCCTACTATCAGGTCGCCAGATTCGCCGCCCCGAACCTGGCGCTCGGCAACACCATCATCCTCAAACACGCCCGCAACTGCCCGCAGTCGGCGCTGGCGATCGAGAAGGTCTTCCACGACGCGGGCTTCCCGCGCGACGCGTACATCAACGCCTTCGTCGACAGCCGGCAGGTGGCGGACATCATCGCCGACCCGCGCGTGCAAGGGGTCTCCCTGACCGGGTCCGAGAAGGCCGGCTCGGCGGTCGGCGAGGTCGCCGGCCGGCACATGAAGAAGTACGTCCTCGAGCTCGGTGGCTCCGACCCGTTCATCGTCCTCGACGATGCCGACATCGACCAGGCCGTCTCGGCGGCGGTCACCGGGCGAGTCGCCAACGGCGGTCAGGCCTGCACCGCCTCGAAACGGTTCATCGTCGTGGATGCCGTCTACCAGGAGTTCCTCGGCAAGTTCACCGCCTCGATGGCCGCCATCCACGCCGCCGACCCCACCGACCCCGACACGTTCCTCGGCCCTCTGTCGTCCGAGGCCACGCTGGAGGATCTCGCGGAGCTCGTCGACGACGCGATCGCCAAGGGTGCGACCGTCGCCACCGGCGGGCACCGGCTGGACGGGCCCGGGGCGTACTACCCGCCGACGGTCCTCACCGGCGTCACGCCACAGATGCGGGCCTACAGCGAGGAGCTGTTCGGCCCCGCCGCGGTCGTCTACAGGGTGCCCTCAGCCGACAGCGCCGTGGACCTCGCGAACGCGTCCCCGTTCGGTCTTGCAGGAACGGTCTTCAGCGACGACCTGGACAAGGCCAAGAAGCTGGCGGAACGACTCGACACCGGCATGGTGTGGATCAACAGCACGAGCCGCAGCGCCCCCGACCTGCCGTTCGGCGGCGTCAAGCGCTCCGGCGTCGGCCGCGAGCTCGCGAAGTTCGGCATCAACGAGTTCGCGAACAAGAAGCTCATCCGCACCCCGCAGCTGTGAGCGCCAGCTCACGCCGCCTCGAGCGCCGTCTCAGCCTCGCACCGTCGACGGCTGAGTCCTGGCACGCAGTCTCCCGAGGCGGCCGTCGCCGGACACCAGTATCCGGCCCGCCAGCGACCGGCCCGCAACCCGCGGGTGCTCGGGATCCCCGCGTCCGGCCCGGTACAGCCGTGTCATCGAGGTAAGCCGTTCGGACAGCGCGCCGTGGTGCGACAGCGCTGGCGGTGACCGGGCCGCCGGTGCACTCCGCGTGGTCGGGTGTGTCAGATCCGGACATGGCCCGTCCGGCGTCGCGTCGGAAGGTGAGATGACCTGCATCGGGGCAGGCACTCACATCAAGGGAGATGGCATGACAACCACCCACACCGCCGAACTGGACGTCCTGGTCATCGGCGCCGGCTTCGCCGGCATCTACCAGCTGGACCGGCTCCGGGATCTCGGCTACAACGTGCAGCTCTGGGAGGCCGGCGCAGGCCCGGGCGGCATCTGGTACTGGAACTGCTACCCCGGCGCCCGCGTCGACAGCGAGGGCGCGATCTACCAGTTCGCGTACAAGGAGCTGTGGAAGAACTGGCGCTACCGCGAGCTCTTCCCCGGCTGGGCTGAGATGCGCGACTACTTCCGGTACGTCGTCGACGCCCTCGACCTGGACCGCAGCATCTCGTACAACCGCCGCGTGGTCTCCGCGGTCTTCGATGAGACCAACCACCGCTGGGTGGTGCAGGCCGAGGACGGGTCGACCGTCCGGGCGCGGTTCCTGGTGCCCTGCACCGGATTCGGCTCCAGCCCCCACTACCCCGACTACCCCGGCATCGCCGACGGCGCGTTCACGGGCGAGGCGGGCATCCACCACACCGCCCGGTGGCCGCAGGGCGACATCGACATGACGGGGCTGCGGGTCGCGGTCATCGGCACCGGCGCAAGTGGTGTGCAAGTGGCCCAGGAAGCGGCGAAGGTCGCGTCCGAGGTGTACGTGTTCCAGCGCACCCCCAACACGGCGTTCCCGATGAAGCAGAAGCAGCTGACCGATGCGGAACAAGACGAACTGCAGGTCGACATCGGGGAGCGCCTCGCACGCCGACTGACGACCTTCGCGGGATTCGACTACGACTTCATCCCGGAGAACGCCGCCGATCTCGATCCCGACACCCGCACCCAGCGTTACGAAGCACTTTGGGAGCACGGCGGATTCCGGTTCTGGCTGGCCACCTTCCAGGACATCCTCGTGGACCCAAAGGCCAACGACACCGCCTACGCCTTCTGGCGCGACAGAGTGCGGGCCCGGGTCAAGGATCCGATCGTGGCCGCCAAGCTCGCGCCCACAGAGCCGATCCATCCCTTCGGCGTCAAGCGCCCGTCGCTGGAGCAGACGTACTTCGACATCTTCAATCAAGACAACGTGCACCTGGTCGACCAGTACGAGACCCCGATCGCCGAGATCACCTCGAAGGGTGTCCGTACGAGCGACGCCGAGTACGAGGTCGACCTCGTCGTGCTCGCCACCGGCTTCGACAGCGTCACCGGCGGGCTGACGGCGATCGACATCCGCGGCGTGGGCGGCCAGAGCCTCAAGGAGAAGTGGGAAGACGGCTTCGCCAACCACCTCGGGGTGACCACGAAGGGCTTCCCCAACCTGCTGTTCGCGTACGGCCCCGGCAGCCCCGCGGCGTTCTGCAACGGCCCCATGTGCGCGGAGGCGCAGGGCGAGCGAATCGTGCAGGCCATCGAGTATGTGACCCGAGGCGGTCACAGCCGCATCGAGTCCACCGACGAGGCCGACGAACGATGGCGGCAACTGGAGGAAGACATCGTCAACGCGAGCCTCTTCCCGCAGGGCAAATCCTGGTACATGGGCGACAACATCCCCGGGAAGAAGCGTCAGATGCTCCTCTACACCGGGGGGCTGACCAGCTACCTCGGTGAATGGGAGTCCTCCGTCCAGGCCGACTACGCCGGATTCACCATCTCCTGAGCCTCGCCGGCTCACGACCACGCATCTCGAACGAAAACTGGGAAGACAACGAAATGACAAGCACCGAATCGCTGTACCTCCGCGACCTCTACGCCGAATGGTTCCAGCGGATGGCCGACATGGACGTCCCGACCGTCAAAGACCTCTTCGAGGAATGGCACCTCCCGGCCATCGAGCCCACAGGCGTCACCTACGAAGAAGTCAGCGCCGGCGGCGTTCCCGCGATCTGGGCCAACCCGGTCGACGCTGCCGCCGACCGGGTGATCGTCTACACCCACGGTGGCGGCTTCGTCGCCGGATCGTCCTACAGCCACCGCAAGCTCGCCGCGCACCTGGCCAAAGCCGCCGGGATCAGAGCGCTCGTGGTGAACTACCGCCGCGCCCCGGAGCACAAGTATCCGTCTCAGCTCGACGACACCGAGGCCGTGCACCTCTGGCTGCACCAGGAAGGGTTCGAGCCGCGACACATCGCCGCCGGCGGCGACTCGGCCGGCGGGAACCTCGCGGTCACCACGAGCCGGCGCCTCCTGACCCACGGCCACCCGCAACCGGCCGCTGCGATCGCGTTCTCCCCGTGGATCGACATGGAGCTGAATGGCGAGTCCCTGGACACCAACGACGAGACCGATGTGCTCGTCAAACGCGGAGTGCTCGAGACGATGATCGCCCTGTTCCTGGAGGGCGCGGGCAGCCCGACCGATCCCTTCGTCAACCCCCTCTACCAGGACTTCACCGGGGCGCCGCCGACCTTCATCGCCGTCAGCGGCACGGAGACGCTGTACAGCGACTCCGACCGACTCGCAGCCCACCTGCGCGGCGCAGGCGTGAACGTCGAGCTGCTAGTCGAACCGGGCCAGCAGCACGTCTATCCGAGCCTGGCAGGTCGCGCACCGGAAGCCGACACGGCAATCGCGAAAGCCGCCGCCTGGCTGCGTCCACACCTCGGGCTGTAACAGCACCAGGTCGTGCAGGGCGGCGCGCAACGCACCGCCGCCCTGCACGAGCCACAGCCATGGACGGCCCCGACGTGCTCACGCAGGGCGAGCACTTGGACGGTGGGGTCGGCGCCGTGAGGAACCCACGCGGGCTGCCAGGCCACGGTGTCAGGACGATGCTGGCCCTAGGCCTGGACGAAGCGCGTCAGGACAGAAGCCGAGGCGATGGCCGTCAGGCCAGACGCACCCTCCGCGGTAGCCCGCCACTCCCGGTACGCTTGATCGGCATCCAACGACGACCACCGCTCAAGCAGCAGAAGATGCGCGCTGTCACTGACGTCGACGAGTACGTCGACGCCTAAACACCCTGGAAACGCCCGGGTAGCCACCAAGACATCCTCGACGAACTCCCTGGCGCCGGGAACCGACTCCGGTTTGATCCGAAGATCCAGCAAAGCGACAACAGCCACGGACGTCTCCTTAGAACCGCTTGGTTTCAACCTAGACTCCGCGCGTCGCCTCGTGTGCCCAAGACAATCCGCCCCGGTGTCCTGATTCCGTAACCGGTTGAACGCGCCAACGGACAAGACGTCCTCATCCGGGCAACTACGCATTCGTATACGGGCCAGGATCGTGGTGTGGTACCGGCAGGCAATGTCGGGCCGCGAAGTGGCCTTCGCGCTGGGCGATGGTGCGATCGCCGAACGAAACCGCGCCGCAGCGCTGGAACTTCCCTCGGAGGCGGTCGTCTCTTGCAGCCCGTGCTTGAGGAGGACCCCGCACAGCCCAGGATCGACGCCGAACTGGATGCGAAGTATGCATCCTCGCCGTCGTCGATCGCGCAGATGAAGTCTCCTGGCGCCATGGCCACCACGCTGCGCGTCGTCGCAGCAGCCTGACGGGCGCGGGCCGACATGGTCAGCGGCAACGCTTTCCTGCAGGAGCGCACTGTGGACGGCCCCGACGCGCACTCGCAGCGGGCGAGCACTTGGGCGGGCTCCCCGCGCCCCACCCCCTTCCCGCGCAGACAACTGCTTGTCGGCGGCGAGTCCCCCGGACCTATGGCTGTCAACTCGGTCCGTAGCGCACACCTTCCTTGATCCGTACCGCACCTTCACAGCTGCCGGACATCGAGATCGACGCCGTACTGAAGCAGGCGCCGGTAGAGCGTGGAGCGGGACAACCCCAAGTCACGGGCAGCGGCCTTCTTCGAGCCGGTCGCGGCGAGCGCATCCAAGATCGCCATGAGCTCCGCCCGCTCCAGGCGAGTCAACGGCCGGTGCGGGATGAAGCGCCGCAACCCCACGGGGATATGCTCCACGTCCAGCGGTGAGTCACCGGGGTTGTCTCGTGTCATGGCGGAGACGATCTGTTCGAGTTCACGGATATTCCCTGGCCACAGGGCGCGTTGCAGCACGCGCACGGCGGCGTCGGTGATGTCACGCCCGGCCGCGAGGTGACGGGCCAATACCGGGATATCGCTTGCGCGCTCGCGCAGCGCCGGCACGGGGACGGTGACCACGTCCACGTCCGGGAGCAGTCCGGGGCCCCAGCCCGGCTCGGTGGCGAAGGTCAGGAACACTCGCTTACCCGACTCCACGGCATCACGCACCACCGCGGCATACGACGGCGCGGACGCGGCGCCGGGGGAATTGACATGGCGGAAGATCACGGCCTCCGAGAGGTCGGTTCGGTTCTTCAGCTCCGCCTGCAGGTGCCGCGCCTCCTCGACGGCGCAGTCGATGGTTGTCGCCTGCATTCCGGCCGCGTGCGCTCCCGCCAGCGCGAGCGCATGCTTCCCGCTGCCAGGCTCACCGACCAGCGCTGTCACGACCTGCGGCGATGCCGTCGCCGTCATCTGATAGGCGGCGAGGAAATCTTGATGCGCACCTACCAGCCCGACATCGCTCGCCGGGAGGGCGTGATCGGTGCCGTGAGGAACACGACTGGCCACGTGTCGTTCGGTCGCCGCCATCCTGAAGACGGCGCCCACGGTGTGGCCGTCGACATCGGCGTAGGACGTGCTGGTGATACCCGCATCGGCGCCGTCTGCTTCGGCCGAGCGCGCTTGAGACGTGGCCCAGAGCGCACGGTCGCGAAGACGTTTGAGATCCGAGGACCACAGCAGCTGGGCGGCGGCAGCGTTTGAGATCACGAGCCGTTCGCCGATCGCCACGACCGCCCCTCGGGTTCGAGACGTCTCCTCGAGATAGTGATCGAGCAATCGGTGCTCGCCGCGGAAGCGCTGGCGGCGCAGTTCGGCCTCGATCGCCTTCGCAAGCTGCCGCGCCAGCAGCCCCCCGGCCGCCTCGCCACCGGAATCCGCCGACGTGGTCACATCAATGACACCGACGACCCGCTTCGAGACGCCGTCCGTGATTGGCGCCCCGATGCAGCTGAACTCGACGAAACCATCGATGAAGTGCTCGTGACCACCGACCTTCACAAGCTGCCCAGTCTCGATCGGCGTGCCCAGCCCGTTGGTGCCGCAGACCTCCTCGGAGAACACGAACCCGGGCGCCATGTCGACCCGATCCAGCAGGCGCGTCAAACGCCTGTCGCCGGTCCGGCGATCGATGACCCGAGCATCACTATCCGCCAGGATCACGCTGACGTCGAGCTCTCCGAGATCCTCCATGACCGCATCCAACACGCGTCCCGCTGCCCGCATGAGCCGGGACCGCGAACCCTCGAACCCGACGAAGCGTCCGCCGGCGCTCGGCTCCACCCCCCACGCCCGGGAACGCAACCAAGACATCTGGATCTCCTGGCGCACACCAAGAGTGATGCGGCCGGACGACTCAAAGAAGTGCTCGCGCGCCCGGGCCACGCTACCTGAACTGGCATCCACGGTCACAACCCACCCAAGGGGACCCACCTTCGCAGCGCCCTCGCTGCCTCCGTCACCTCTGCCGGATGCTTGACTCTACGCCGACTGGAGGACGGAAACATGCCCGTGGCGATACCAGACCAAGACCCCACTATTGCGAATCACGCATCAACCGCCCTCTCGACCATGCCCACGATGGCCACGATCAGGGGCCCGAGGTGACGTCTGCTTCCATGACCCCATGAGTATCAATCCCTCTGTCATTTGGTATTGGAGAGAATCACCGCGTGGTGAAAGCCTGGAGTCCACTGGGCGTACATCAACGACGAGGACAACCATGCACGCGTTCGCGATCTTCCAAGACGATCACACCGTCACCGACGTGGAGCTGCCCACCCCGGCACCCACAGGCACCGAGGTGCTGCTGCGAGTGGTCCGCTCCGGGGTGTGCCACACCGACACGCACCTGCGTGAGGGCTACTACGACCTCGGCAGCCGGGGACGTCTGAATCTGATCGACCGGGGCGTGACCTACCCGCTCGTGCTCGGCCACGAAGTCGTCGGCGTGGTCGAGGCATTCGGTGATGAGGCGGACGGTGTCACTGTTGGCGATCATCGCCTCGTCTACCCGTGGATCGGCGATGGGACCTGCGACGCGTGCCGTGCCGGTCACGAGAACCTCTGCCCGTCCCCGCGCAACCTGGGGGTGGCCCGTCATGGCGGCTACGCCGAATACATCCTTGTCCCGCACCCCCGCTACCTCTTGGACGTCGCGGGACTCGACGAACGGTGGGCGGCCACGCTCGCCTGCTCCGGCCTGACCGCATACAGCGCGGCGCGCAAGGCGCTTCCGGCCACGGCATCCGACCCTATCGTGGTCATCGGGGTCGGCGGGGTCGGGCTGATGGCGATCGCGACACTGCGCGCCCTCGGCCATGAAGCCGTCATCGCCGTGGACGTGCAGGAACGAAACCTGGAACTGGCGCGACAGCTCGGGGCGACCACCACGATCTCGGCCGCCCAGGACGATCTGGGCGCCGCCCTCGTCTCCGGCGCAGGCGGCCCGGTCGCGGCGATCGTCGACTTCGTCAACAACTCTTCCACCGCTCCGGCCGCGTTCGCGGCGCTGCGCAAGGGAGGAACGATGGTGCAGGTCGGGTTGTTCGGCGGCGAGCTCGTGGTTCCCACCGCGCTGCTCACCCTGAAGATCATCACCATCCAGGGAAGCTTCGTCGGTTCCCTCGGAGAACTCGAGGAACTCGTCGAGCTGGCACGGCGCGGTGCGCTCCCGCACATCCCGATCATCGACGGTCAGTTCACAGCTTCGTCGGTTCAGGAGTCGCTGGACCGCCTCGCCGCTGGGGGCGTGCCCGGCCGTATCGTCCTCAGCGCCTGAACCGCCGCCGGCAACCGCCCGGCGAGATCCTCGTGATGCCGCACCACATGCTGCGCCTCTTGCGAGGGACGAGCAGGCCCGACGTTGCTGCGACTCTGACGACGAGCTCTCCGAGGACGGCGCGTGAGGCGGGCCCACGGTTCGCCCAGGATGCGTCCGGATCGATCACCCACCTACGCGTAGTCGAAGAAGCCGCGTCCGGTCTTGCGCCCCAGTTCCCCTGCGGCGACCTTGTCGCGGAGGATCCGCGGGGGCGCGAATCGCTCGCCCAGGGTCTCGTGAAGGTATTCCGCGATCCCCAGACGAACGTCCAGTCCCACCAGGTCTGACGTGCGCAGTGGCCCAGCGGCGTGCCGGTATCCGAGGACCATCGCCTTGTCGATGTCCTCTGCGCTCGCCACGCCCTCCTCGACCATGCGCATCGCCTCCAGCGCGATCGCCACGCCCAGTCGCGAGCTCGCGAAACCGGGCGCATCGTTGACGACGATCGGGGTCTTTCCGAGCGCGGTCACCCACTGTCCGGCTTGCCGCCGAAGGTCCGGGTCTGTCGACGGCGTCAGCACGATCTCGACAAGCGCCGAAGGGGGCACGGGATTGAAGAAGTGCAGCCCGCACAGTTGTCCTGGACGGGCAAGCTGCCCGCCGAGGCCCGTCACCGACAGCGATGACGTGTTCGTGGCCAGCCATGCGGACTCGCTCACGACCCGCTCCGCTGTCTGCAGCGCTTCGACCTTGAGACGGAAGACCTCGGGCACGGCTTCGACCACGAGGTCCGCATTCTGAAGCGCCTGGAAGTCGACACTGACGTCGATCCATCCTGTCACGGCATCCGCGTCCACCGAGGCATCCCTCTCAGCGGCCTTCCGGAGCCCATCCGCCAGCCGTGCGCGGGCCGACTGCGCCGACGCCTGGTCACGCTCGATCACTGTGACCTGCGCGCCCGCCTGGGCGAACACCTGAGCGATGCCAGCGCCCATGCGGCCGCCGCCGATCACGCCGACCGTGGGAGGAACGGTGTTCATCGGGTCTCCTGGGGGCGGTCAAGGAATCGGGTCATGAGCTGCGTCTTCGCCTCTGACTCGAAGAGGATGGCCTGCGCGAGCTCGTCGACAAGAGGGTGCGCATCCCGCGGGGCGGCGAGCACGCGCTTGGTGATGCGGATGGCCAGCGGGTCCTGCGCGGCGATGCGGTCGGCGAGAGCATCGGCTGCCGCCAGCAGCTGTTCGGGTTCGTGGACGGCAGCGACCAGGCCGCACCGTAGCGCCTCTTCGGCATTCAACCGGCGGCCGGTGAAGAGGATCTCCTTGGCCAGCGGTTCACCGACCAGTTCGGCGAGCCGCCACGTCGCCCCCGCCGCGGCGAGGATGCCGATGGCCGTCTCCGGATTGCCGAACACGACCCGGGTCGACGCGATGCGGATGTCTGCCGCGTAGGCGAGCTCGGCTCCCCCGCCGATCGCGAAGCCGTCCACCGCGGCGATCACCGGCATCGGCAGGCGCGCGATGCGGGCGAACAGCCCGGAATTGATCCCCGTCAGCGCCTCGTCGCGTCCGCGTTCGAGAAGCTGCCTGATGTCGGCCCCGGCGGCGAAGACGCCCCGCTCGGGGGTTGCGGATCCGGTGAGGATCAGAATGCGGGGTTCCCGTTCCAGACGCGCACAGACCGTGTGAAGCTCGTCGACCATCTCTTCGTTGATGGCGTTGCGCACCTCGGGGCGGTGCAGCTCGACGCGCAGTCGATCCGCACTCTCGTGGAGTATCAGGGTGGTCACTGCTCCAGGCTCCCATCGCGGATCAATACACGTCCAATACCCGATGAGCCCGCGTCCCATGCGTCAGTGATATCAATCTGCGTCGTTACGGCGTCAAGGTGCTCTGCGCGTCGAACCCGTACATCCGCAGCTTCCGGTATAGCGTGGTGCGCCCGATCCCGAGGATCTCTGCGGCCTTGGACCGGTTGCCGCCGGCTTCCCGAAGGGCGGTGTCTATCGCGCGGTACTCGGATGCGGCAAGTCCTCGCAGCTGGCGGGCACGGGTGCGCATCTCCGCGGGCAGAAGGTCCGCGTCGAGCATCGAACCGGCAGCGTGATGCGCCGCCAGCGTCGAGATCAGCCCCCGCAACTCCGGGACACCCCCGGGCCAGTCCCACCGGGCCAGTGCTTGAACGAGCGCTGGACTCAGACTCGCCGAGTGCTCTTCGGCCAGTCGTCGCGCCAGGCCGACCACGCGGTCTGGGTCATCGTGTAGCGGGGGCAGATCGACGCGGGGAACCTCGCGGCCGAGCAGATCACCGACCGCGGTCCCTGGAACGGCGTCGCAGACGCAGAACACCAATCGGGCGGAACGGATGGGATCTGCCGCAGAGATCAGCTGCTGCAAGGACAACATGTCGCTGCCACTCAGCATTTCGGCGCCGCGGATGATCACCGACATCCCGCTGCTCAGCGCCTGGGCCGCCGACCGGATCGCCCCGGTGCCACGCAGCGCGAGGGCCTCGAGGAGGATCGGGTCGCGTCGGTCGCGATCGCGCAGCCATATCTGGGCGAGAAGGGTCTTGCCACTGTCACGAGGGCCATGAATCCCGACAATGCCGGTGCGTCGTCCGAGCGCTTCCAGGTGCGCGGTAAGGCTGGAAAGCCCGGTCTGCTCAGCGCGCCCGGCCGGTGCTGCGTGATCCCCTGGCAGTTCGACGAGGTATACGCGTTCACCGCCGCGGGCGCTGATGCGGCGGGCGGTGCTCAGCTGGCCCGCGAGCATGACGGACGTGACATCGTCCTGCCAGTTGTGCGCCTGCAGCTCGTCCCACAGCGTCACGTATCGTTCCTCCGAGAGCAGGGGCAGCGCACCCGTCGATGCGAGAACACCCCCTCGGCCGACGGCCAGCACAGGATGCCGGGCGGTGCCGTCCGCGAATCGTGCCAGCAGCGCCTGCAACTCCGGCGGGACGGTGTTCAGCAGCGCACCCCGCACGTCCAGGGCGGCCTGTTTCGCGATAGCCAGCATGGTCGGGTGCGATGCGGCAGCCGGGGCGGCGAGGGCGACGGAACCGACGACGCGGTGCGAGAGCGGGTCGTAGATCGGGGCACCGGCGCAGGCCAGAGCCTGCAGCCGGTCGTTGACGTGCTCCGCTCCGCGCACGAACACCGCCGACTTCTCCTCCATCGCCGTGCCAAGTCCGTTGGTGCCCAGCGCTGACTCCGAGAAGTCGAAGCCTTCGGCGGCGGAGACCTTATCGAGGCGGCGTGCGTGACTGGGGTCACCGACGTTGCGAGCGATCACACGCCCAGACCGGTCGCTGACCAGCAGCGCCACGCGCATGTCCGTGAGCGATTCCGCCCACCGCGCGAGCACGACCTGCGCGGTGTCCCGGAGGCGCCCCGCATGCCCGGAGAAGGGGTGGTAAGCGGGTGTCGCGGTCGGATCGTACCCGCCGGGTGCGGTGAACGAGCGGCGCCAGCTGCGCTCGATCTCGGGTGGGACGTCCAGCGTGCGCGGCGCCAAGCCGTCGGCGCCGACGCCGGCCTCGAGAAGCTGCTCACGGGCCCGCCGCACGCTCGCGGCCGAGTAGGTGTCGATGGACATGACCGGAACCTCGCGTCACTGCAAGTGGTGTCTCCAGTATCCGCCCACTATTGGGACTCGCCAATACCTAGTCTGCGGTAGATTGATGCGCTTGACGCATCGGTACGCGGTGATGGGGAAGGCGGTCTCGTTCGTAGGTAATGTCGGTGTAGCCGTGTGGGACGGGGTGACCGTGGTCGTCGAGGCCGACGAAGACGATCTTCTCGATCGCGAGGATGCGGTCGCGGGTGATCATGTTCCGCACCTCGGCGCGCATGGTGAGCGAGGTGCGACCGAATGCGATGGCACGCAACCCCATCTCGATGAGGTCGCCCTGCTGCGCGGAACTGACGAAGTCGATCTCCGAGATGTACTTGGTGACCGCGCGCGGGTTGCCGAGCTGGATGATGGCATAGATCGCCGCTTCTTCGTCGATCCAGCGCAGCAGGCTGCCGCCGAACAGAGTGCCGTGTGCGTTCAGGTCCTCGGGGCGGACCCATCGGCGTGATCGGAAGGTGATGTCGTCTGACATGGAGTACTCACAAGCACAATCGTGGGCCGGGACTCGTGCCCGGCCCACGATTTCAGCCGCTCAGACCGCGACGGGCTGCCCGATGGCGAACCCTTCGAAGTCCTTCGCCTGGATCTCGGACAGGATGCCACGGTAGGCGCCCAGCCCGCCGAGGTAGAACATGACGGCGTGCTTCTTGCCGGGGATGTTGGCTCCGAAGATCCAGGAGTCCGTCTTGGGGAACAGGGTGTAGTTGGCGATCGTGGTGCAGGTTTCGGTCCAGGAGTCCTCGCCCTGCTGCGTCGCCTCGATCAGGCCGTCGGCCTGTTCGGCCTCGGAGACGAGCGTGGTGATGAACTCGACCTGCGCCTCGATGCTGGGCACCAGATTCGTGAAGGGGCCGTTGGGCCCGAGGATCATGAACATGTTGGGGAACCCGGCGGTCATGATGCCGAGGAAGCTGGCGGGCGCATCCGCCCAGTGCTCGTCGACGCTGATCCCGTCCCGGCCGCGGATGTCGATGCGGCGGTAGTTGCCGTCGACCGCGTCGAACCCGGTAGCCAGCACCAGCACGTCCAATTCGTGTTCCACCCCGTCGGCGGTCTTGACGCCTCGCGGGGTGATCTCGATGATCGGGTTCTCCTTGATCGAGACCAGCTTCACGTTGTCACGGTTGTACACCTCGTAGTACTCGTGGTTGCACAGTGGACGCTTCGCGTACGGCTGCGTCGGGGTGAGCAGTCGCGCCGTCTCGGGGTCTTTGACGGTCTCGGCGATCTTGCGGCGGATGAACGCCGCAGCCGCCTCGTTCGCCTCGGGATCGACGGCGATGTCGTTGAACGTGCCGAACATGAAGTAGAAGCCGTTGCCGCGGTCCCAGGCCGCCTGGAACACCCGCTCGCGCTCGGCTTCGTCGACATCGGCGGCCGCGACAGTGGATTCCTCGAACCCGAACGCGACGCCGGAGTTGCGCACCTGGTCCCAGATCTCCGGGAAGCGGGCCTTGTAGTCCTCCACCTCACCCGGGCCGACTGGTCCGTTGCCGGAGGGGACGTTGTACTGCGCGGAGCGCTGGAACACGGTCAGTTGGGCCACCTGCGGCGCGGCGGCGACGATGAACTGGGTTCCGGTCGAGCCGGTCCCGATCACGCCGACCCGCTTGCCCTCGATGGACAGGTCGTCCGGCCATTCGGCAGTGTGCACGAGGCGGCCCTCGAAGGAGCCGATGCCGGGGATGTCGGGAATGTTGGTGGCTGCGAGCAGCCCCAGCGCCGTCACCACGTAGCGGGCGGTGAAGGTCTCGCCGGTGGACGTGCCGGCTGTCCAGGTGTTCGTCGCCTCGTCGAAGACGAGGGAGGTGACCTCGGTGTTGAGCTGGAAGTCCTTGCGCAGGTCGTACCGGTCGACGACGGTCTCGAGGTAGCGGAGGATGTCGGGCTGGTCGATGTACTTGCGCTGCCAGTCCCACTCCTGCAGGAACTCGTCGTCGAACGAGTAACGGTAGAAGGGGCTTTCCGTGTCGGACATCGCGCCCGGGTACCGGTTCCAGTACCACGTGCCGCCGATGCCGGCGCCCTTCTCGAAGCCACGTACCCGCAGGCCGAGCTTTTCGCGCAGCGTGTACAGCTGGTAGATGCCGCCGAACCCGGCGCCGACGACGATCGCGTCGAAGTCCGTGGCGTGTGTGGATGTCATGGGATACAACTCCTTCGTTGGATGGTGGTCGGTGTGCGCGGTGTCAGCGGCGGAGCCACTCGCCGATGGCCTTCAGCTCCGCATCCACCTCGGAGTCACGTCCGGCCAGGAACGGGTAGACGTGCTGCTGCCCCTCGGCGATGTTCACGGTGACATCGACACCGGCTGCCGATGCCCGCTCCGCGACGCGGGTGGCGTTGTCGACGAGGGACTCGACCGAACCGGCGTTGAGATACAGCGGGGGGAACCCCGTGAAGTCGGCATACAGCGGATTCGCGAGCGGCGCCGAGGGACTCGTGGACTCTCCCAGCACGCCGGCGATCATGCCCTCCAGCAACGGGACGGTGATCAGCGCGTCGGTGTCGTCGTTGGTGACCAGCGTCGCGCCGCTGTTCTCCATGTCCAGCCACGGGGAGAACGCGATGACGTGCCCCGGCTGCGGCAGGCCCCTCTCCTTCAGCGCCAGCGGGATGGCGATGGCGAGGTTGCCGCCCGCGGAGTCGCCGATGGTGGTAATGTCCTCCGGGCGGATCCCCCGCTCCCGCAGACCCTCGAAGGCGGCGACCCCGTCTTCGACCTGGGCCGGGTGCGGGTGCTCCGGCGCGCGGCGGTAGTCCAGCACGAACGCCGTGACGCCCGCGGCCTTCGCGACGTGGGCAGCGAGTTTGCGGTGGCTGGCCGCGGACCCGACCGCGAACCCGCCGCCGTGAGTGAAGAGGAGAACCTTGGACCGGTCGGCGCCGGCCGGGAACGCCCAGATGCCGGGCACGCCGCCCACGACCTCCTCTTTATACGTGACGTCTTCCGGTTCGACAGTCGGCTGGTGCCACTCGTCGAAGATGCTGCGGAATAGGCGCATGTCCAGCTCGTGACTGGTCATGAGCCCGGACCAGTCCAGGTACAGGTCACGCAGCGCGCTCGGGATGACAGCGGTGGGGGTGGCGGACGAGGGCATCGGAGAACTCCTTCGTTGTGATGCGCCCGGCATCGCCCGAACGGTGAGGCGAGCCGAGTAGGGTCACCACCTACCTTCGGCGACGATCCGAGGAACGCCGTGTGCCGATATGGAACAGTGCGTCGTGGCCTCACGCCTGGGAGCGCGAGACACGGTGCGACCGCAGGATGCCGCGCTGAAGTGAGTGGTCAGCGGC
This sequence comes from Microbacterium sp. SCN 69-37, assembly GCF_001724435.1. NCBI lineage: Bacteria > Bacillati > Actinomycetota > Actinomycetes > Micrococcales > Microbacteriaceae > Microbacterium > Microbacterium sp. SCN 69-37. The sequence goes on along the minus strand of NZ_MEEL01000022.1, from coordinate 59,372 downwards.
GGGCGGCAGGGCCGCCATTCCCCTCCTCGGGGCCGGCGATCCTCGCGATCCACCGGGTCATTTGCCGCAACGGTATGGCGGACACGTTTACAACGCCGTTCCGTGCGAGGGCGGACGCGTCAGCGTCCCGAGGTCAGCGCCCCATGATCTCGGTCGCGATGATCTCGGCCTGGGCGTCGTGGTTCCGTGGGGCGGTTCAGGTGAGGCTGGCGCCGCCGTCGACGGGAAGGGTCACGCCGGTGACGTATTCGTTGGTCATGAGGAAGTGGATGGCGTGAGCGATCTCTTCCGCTCGGCCGATGCGGCGCAGCGGAATCCTCGCCGATCGCTCGGCGATCGCCCGCTCCCGGTCTTCGTTGGATCTGGCGAACAGGGGCGTGTCGATGGTTCCTGGACGCACGACATTGACGCGGATGGGGGCGAGCTCGAGCGCCATGGCACGGCTGAACACTTCGGAGCCGCCGGCGGCGGCGCTGAAGACCGCTCCGCCGGGGCGCGGACGATCGACCCCGGTGCCGGTGCAGAACGTCAGCGATCCGGTCGTCATCCGCGGCGCGGCGTATTTGCACACGTAGACCGGCCCCCAGAACCGGGTGTCCACGGGGCTGCGCAGCGCGGCGATGTCCGTGGTGAGCAGAGCACCGAAGGCGAAGGTCCCCGCGAGGTTGACGACGTGATCCACCGACTCCAACGAGTCGAACAGCGCGCGCACCGCGTCCTCATCGGCGATGTCGAGGGCGACGGTGCGGATGTCACCGCCGATCTCGTCCCGGGCAGCGGTCAGGCGGTCCGGACTCCGCCCGGCGATGGTGACCTGCGCGCCGGCGTCGTGGGCGATCTTGGCGGTGGCGAGCCCGATTCCCGAGCTACCGCCGATGATCACGACTGCAGCGTTCTCGAGCGATGTCGTCACGATTTCTCCGTTCGAAGGGGCTGGGAGGCTGCAGCGCAACCCCCGGGGCAGCAGGGTGCCGGTTACGCGGACCGTGCTCGCCGTTCGCGGGCGACGGCCTCACGGACTGCGGGGATCACGTCGTTCGCGATGGCGTCGTACTGGCTGGTGTCATCGCCGGCGACGACGAATCCCGAGAATCCGAAGCCGAGCGCGAGCGTGACGAGCTGATCGATCCACTGCTCGGCCGGGCCGTGCAGCAGTCCGCGTGTCGGGGTCGCCTGGAGCTGGCCGACGACGTTGGCGAGCCTTCGCACCTCTCGTGGATCGCGGCCTGCGGCCTGCGCCGCGTCATCGATGCGGCGATGGGCATCGTCGATCTCGGGAGCGGTCATCCTGCCGAGGCTGAGCAGCCACCCGTCGGCGAGGCCGCCGACGAGCTCGAGCATGCGGGGTTTGAACGCGCCGACCCAGATCGAGACCTGGTGCGCCGGGGCCGGGCCCGGCCGGGCACCCGCGACGCGATAGTGCGTGCCGTCGAAGCGAACGCTCCCCGTCCCGTGCTGGCCCCAGAGCGCCCGGATGATCGGGATCGCCTCGCGGAGGGCGTCGACGGCCTGACCGGGGGTGAGCCGGGGTGCGCCGTACGCCTCGATCGCGTCCCAGAACGCACCGGCGCCCAGGCCGAGCTCGACCCTCCCGCCGCTGAGCCGGTCGATCGTCGCGATCTGCTTGGCGAGCATCGCGGGGGGACGCAGTGGAAGGTTCAGCACGTTGCCGGCGAATCGGACGTGCTCCGTTCGCGCTGCGAGATGCCCGATGAGAGTGACGGTGTCGAGGAATCCGGAGTTGTACGGATGGTCCTGGAGCGTCACGAGGTCCAAGCCCACCCGATCGGCCTCGCGAGCGGCGTGCTCCAGTTGGGGCAGCGCCGAGGCGGCCGGGGTGATGAAAGACCCGAAGATGAGGTCGTGGTCGTAGTCCATGGTTCTCCCGTCGAATCGGCGACACCTAATCGCCCTGCGGAGGCAGGGCTGCGACGAGCGGGTGGTCGAAGGGGAGAACACCGGTGCGCGCGGCGCCGCCGGGTACACCGATCTCGTGGAAGAACTCGACGTTCGCCGCGTAATAGTCCTGCCATTCGTCGGGCAGGTCGTCCTCGTAGAAGATCGCCTCGACCGGGCACACCGGCTCGCACGCCCCGCAGTCCACGCACTCGTCGGGGTTGATGTAGAGCATGCGCTCACCCTCGTAGATGCAGTCGACCGGGCACTCGGCAATGCAAGTGCGGTCCTTCACATCCACGCACGGCAGGGCGATCACATAGGTCACGGGCACCCCCTCTCTCAACGACGATGGCACTACGGCAACGCTAAAATCTCAAGTGAACTTGAGGTCAAATCGATGAGGAGGCACCATGCCACCCGCCCCGGAACCGGACGAGCTGCTGACGATCGGCGAGATGAGCCGCCGCACCGGGGTCGCCGTCTCGGCCCTCCGGTACTACGAGGAGCTGGGCTTGATCGCCTCGGAACGCACCTTCGGCAACCAGCGCCGCTATCCCCGGCACATGCTGCGCCGCGTGTCGCTGATCTCCGTCGCCAAGCGCCTGGGCATCCCGCTCACCGACGTGCAGGAGGCGTTCTCGTCGGTCCCGCTCGACCGCACACCGAGCCACGAGGACTGGCAGCGCTCCTCCCGCGCATGGAAGCGGCAGCTCGAAGAGCGTCGCCGCAGCATCGAAAGGCTGGAGCACGAACTCACCGGGTGCATCGGCTGCGGATGCCTCTCGATGAAGGCCTGCGCGCTCCTCAACCCCGGCGACGCCCTCGCAGCAACCGGGGCGGGGCCGAGGCGGCTGGAGGACCTTCCGGGCGACTGAGGGCCGATGGCGCCGTCGCGCAGGCCGCGTTTGACCTCAAGTCCGCTTGAGGTTCTAGCGTGAAGGCATACGCCCCGAAAGGACCCCGGATGAGCACGTACACGCTGCCCGAGCTGCCCTATGACTACTCGGCCCTCGAACCGCACATCTCCGCGACGATCATGGAGCTGCATCACGACAAGCATCACCAGGCATACGTCACCGGGGCGAACGCGGCGCTGGATCAGCTCGAGGAAGCCCGTGCCGCGGGAAGCTTCGCGAATGTCAACAAGCTCGAGAAGGACCTCGCCTTCAACCTCGGCGGGCATCTGAACCACAGTGTGTTCTGGCAGAACCTCTCTCCCGACGGCGGCGGCGAGCCCGAAGGCGAGCTCGCCGCCGCGATCGCCGACCATTTCGGCTCCTTCGACGCGTTCAAAGCCCACTTCACCGCGACCGCGCTCGGCGTGCAGGGCTCAGGCTGGGCCGTGCTCGCGTGGGACGCGCTCGGAGCGAAGCCGGTCGTGTTCCAGCTGTTCGACCAGCAAGGCAACGCGCCCCTCGGCGTCACCCCCCTGCTCCAGCTCGACGTCTGGGAACACGCCTACTACCTGGACTACAAGAACGTCCGCGCCGACTACGTCACGGCGTTCTGGAACATCGCCAACTGGCAAGACGTCGCGCAGCGCCTCGCCGCCGTCACCGCCTGAGCACCCTCATCATCCGGCCACACAGGCCCGCACCCGGCACGGTCGCCGTCCGCCCACAGGCGGGACGGCGATGCTCTGCTTTCCCCACCCGAATCGAGCCGCACCCATGTCTTCCCGCCCCGAGCACATCCCGCCCCTCTACGACAGCTTCGCGCTGTACGGCAGCGGGGTCACTCTCGTCGCCGTCCGAGACGTCCCGGGCGACCAGGACCGCTTCTTCATCGCAGCCTCCGTCCTCACGAGCTCCGTGAACCCGTTCACGATCGCTCTGTCCGTCGGCCAGGATCGCGATGCCCTCCCCCTCATCACGGCCGGTGCCCCGTGGGCCGTCTCGGTGCTCTCCGTGCACCACCTCCCGCTCGTGCGCCTGCTCACCGCCCGCACGACGCGCGCCGAGCGGCTCGACGCCCTCGGCGCCGCCGGTGCGGAGGTCTCCCCCGAAGGTCCGCTCTGGCTGCCCGACGCGCTCGTGACCCTGTGGTGCACCACGCACGCCACGATGCCACTGCACGATCAATTGCTCCTCGTGGGCAGTGTCCTTCGCGGCAGCTCCCACCAGGCCGATCTGCCGCTGCTGCGCTGGAACCGGGACTTCCACACGGTCGCCGAACTGCCGAACGGCGAAGCAGCTATCCCGTCCCGCCGCCGCCCGGTCACCTCTCTCACTACGGAGCTCTCATGACATCCACCCACACCACCCCCACACCCGCCACACCCGTCACACCCGACGTCATCGACCCGCGCAGCATGCGGGTCATCTGGCTGCTGCTCGTCGCCGCCTTCGTCGCGATCCTCAACGAGACGACGATGGGCATCGCGATTCCGCACCTCAACGAGGATCTGCACGTGCCGCCCGAGCTCGGCCAGTGGATGACCAGCGGCTTCATGCTCACCATGGCGGTCGTCATCCCGACCACCGGATTCCTTCTGCAACGCTTCACCACGAGGCAGGTCTTCCTGGCCGCGATGACAGCGTTCTCCCTCGGAACCCTCGTGTGCCTGATCGCGCCCGGCTTCGTCATCCTGCTCGTCGGCCGCGTCATCCAGGCGCTCGGCACCGGCATCATGATGCCGCTGCTGATGACCACCGTCATGAAGGTCGTGCCGCCGCATTCGCGAGGAAGGATGATGGGTCGCGTCAGCCTCGTCATCTCCCTGGCACCCGCCATCGGACCGACCCTGTCCGGCGCTGTGCTCGACCTCCTCAGTTGGCGCTGGCTGTTCGCCATCGTCCTGCCGATCGCGCTGATCTCCCTCCTCATCGGGATGCGCTGGATGACCAACCTGGGCGAGACCACCAAGGCGCCCATTGACATCCTCTCCATCATCCTGTCGGCGCTGGCCTTCGGCGGCATCGTCTTCGGACTGACCCAGCTCGGCAGAGGCGAAGGCACGCCAGACGCCGCACCCTCCGGCATCACGCCTGCCACGCTTGGCGCGTTCACCCTGTCGATCGGCGTCGTGACGCTCGCCCTGTTCGTCTGGCGTCAGCTCGTTCTGCAACGCAAGGACAACGCCCTACTGGATCTGCGCGTCTTCCGCTCGCGAAACTTCACGATCGCGATCATCATCATGTCCGTCATCGCCTTGGCGATGTTCGGCACACTCACACTGCTGCCGCTCTACCTCCAGAACGTCGCCGGACTCGACGCCCTCGTCGCCGGACTCATCCTGCTCCCCGGGTCAATCCTCATGGGGCTCCTCGCCCCGCTGATGGGACGCATCTACGACGCGAAGGGCCCGAAGACACTGCTCGCCCCGGGAACGATCATCATCTCCGCGGTGCTGTTCCTGTACTCGTTGGTCGGTGCGCACACCCCGGTCTGGCAGCTGATCGCGATGCAGACGGCGATGTCGGTCGGGATGGCGATGTCGTTCACACCCCTGTTCTCTGCGTCCCTCGGGTCGCTGGAGCGCAGGCTCTACTCTCACGGGTCCGCCGTGCTCAACACCCTGCAGCAAGTCGCAGGAGCCGCGGGCGTGGCGATCCTCATCGCCGCCTACTCCAGCCTCCTGCACACCGGTGAACAGCAGGGACTCGACCCTGCCGACGCCGGCGCGTCCGGGACGCAGGCCGCGTTCCTCATCGCCGCGATCATCTCACTCGCGCCCGTCGTCCTGTCGTTCTTCATCCGCAAGCCCGCCGACCGGGAAGTCCCTGAGGGCGCCGAAGTGCGCGGATCGACCGCGTGACTCCGGGTCGGTTCGACGGCTCCGTCCGCGTCGCGTTCCGCACGACGGCGATCGTCGAGGCGTTCAGTTGGCTCGCCCTGCTCACCGCGCTTGTGGTCAAGTACCCGCTGCAGGGATCGCCGCACGGTGTGACCGTCGCCGGGTGGGTGCACGGCATCGCCTGGATCGCGTTCGTGATCGCGTGCCTCGCCGCCGCCATCCGATTCCGCTGGGCGTGGTGGGTGACGCTGCTGGGACTGGTGATGTCGGTGCTGCCGTTCCTCACTGTGCCGTTCGACATCTGGATGGAGCGCACGCGCCGCCTGGGAAAGTCCGGTCGTGCGTGGACCGTCACCGTTGCAGGCCGTTCCCCGGCGAGGAGCGTGGGCTCGGTCACCGCGTCGGAGGTCAGCACGGTGCCACGGTCGAGCACCGGCCCATACTGGTCGATCACGAGCTGCAGCGCCGCGTCATGCAGCGGGTGACCGGGCGCGAGCAGTTCGGCGCGGGGCGTGCCCTGAACGTCGATGGTGGCGGCGTCGAAGGTGATGCGCTCGTAGCGGCGGGCGACGGGTGCGCGCCCGGCGCGTTCGCGGATGCTCGCGGGGACGTGGGTGATCTCGTAGCGGCCCTTCTCGCGCCGCTCGATGCGTCCGCTCGCGCGGTCGAAGGCTTCGAGGAAGGCGTCGCGGATGAAGTGCGGCTGGAGGCGCTTGGCCTTGGCGTCCTCCATTTGGCGGCGCAGCTCCTCCAGGTCGGTGGGCGCGAGGGCTTCGCTGGCGAGGGCTTCGTCGTCGAGCAGTTCCTGGAGCCCGGCGGAGACGCCCTCGTCGATGACCGCCCACATCTTCGCCTTCACGTCGGGCTGCTCGCCGTAGCGGATCGCGTCGCGCAGCACGCGGGTCAGCGACAGGTCGCCGAGGGAGGTGCCGAGCACGTTGAAGATCTCGCCGTCGTAGGCGGCGCGCTGCTCTTCGATCTTGTCGAGCAGGCGGATGAACACCTCGCCCTCGCGGGTGTCCTCGGCGACGAGGTTCCACAGTCGGCACACCTCGGTCTGGCCGATGCGGTGGATGCGACCGAATCGCTGCTCGATGCGGTTCGGGTTCCACGGCAGGTCGTAGTTCACCATCAGATGCGCGGCCTGGAGGTTCAGGCCCTCCCCCGCGGCGTCGGTGGCGATGAGGATCTGCACCTCGGGGTTCGAGGTGAACTCGGCCGTGATGCGGCGTCGCTCGTAACGGGGAACACCACCGTGAATCGCGACCACGGCCTCGCGCCTGCCCAGGAGCTGCGTGATGCGCCGCTCCAGGTAGATCAGGGTGTCACGGTGCTCGGTGAAGACGATGAGCTTGCGCGGCTTGCCGTCCGGCGTCGTGAGCACCTGGCTCTCGATCACACCGCGCAACTCGCGCCACTTCACGTCCTGCTGCGAGTCCAGCAGCCTGCGGGCGTGCTCGGTCAATCGGCGCAGGTCCGCGATCTCGGTCTCCAGCTCGGCCGCGGTGCGCGCTGCGGTCGCCGCGTCGACAAGTTCCTCCTCGGCCTCCTCCAGCTCGGCCGCGTCGAGTTCGTCGGTGTCGAAGTCGCCGCTGTCGGGGTCGTCGCCGAGCAGCGAGGCGGGGGCTTCGCGCGGCGGGGCGTCGAGGATGCCGTCGAGCAGGTCGGCGCGGGTGCGCTCCAGCCGGTCGGTGCGGCGGCGCAGCGACTGGAAGATCGCCTCCGGGCTGGACGCGAGACGCCGCTGGAGGACCGTGAGCGCGAAGCCGACCGTGTTCTTCCGCTTGCCCTCCAGCCGGTCGGCGAGGTTCATCCCGTTGCGGACGTACTCGGTGACCTCTTCGTAGAGGTACTGCTCGTCGGGCGACAGCCGGTAGGAGGCGGTCTCGGCGATCCGCTCGGGGAACAGCGGACGCCCCTCGAAGGTGACCAGCTTCTCCTTCAACATGCGCCTCATCAGCCCGTCGGCGGTGCCGGTCTGCGCATGCCGGTCGCCGGGACCGGCAAAGCGATTCGCGGTCGAGCAGCGAGAGGAAGGTCTGGAAGTCCTCCTCCTTGCCGTTGTGCGGCGTCGCCGTCATCAGCAGGAAGTGCCGGGCGCGCTCGCTCAGCAGCTCGCCGAGCTGGAACCGCTTCGACGCCTTCAGCTCGCCACTGAACCAGGACGCGCTCATCCGGTGCGCCTCGTCCACGACCACGAGGTCGAACTCGGCCTGCTCGATCTGTTCCAGCAGCACTTCATTCCGGGCGAGCTGATCCATTCGCGCGATGAGCAGCCGCTTCTGCTCGAACACGCTCTTTCCCGGTGCGGTGTCCTCCGCGCCGGGCGCGAGAATCTCGAACTCCAAGCCGAACTTCAGCGCCAGCTCGTCCTGCCACTGCTCCACCAGCCCGCCGGGGGCCACCACAAGACAGGTGCGCACGTCGTCCCGGAGGATCAGTTCCTTGATATAGAGCCCGGCCATGATCGTCTTGCCCGCGCCGGGGTCGTCCGCCAGCAGGAACCGCAGCGGCGTGCGCGGCAGCAGCTCCCCGTACACCGCGCGGATCTGATGCGGCAACGGCTGCACGTCGCTCGTCGCCACCGCCAGCATCGGATCATGCAGCCCCGCGAGCATGATGCGCTGCGCCTCAGCAGCCAGCCGGAAATTGCGCGGATCGGCATCGAAGGGACGGCCGGACTCCAGGTGCGGCGCGATCTTCGCCTCGTCCTCACGGAAGAGCACGACCTGCCCGAGCGCCCCGTTGTCGTCCTGGTAGGTCACCTCGACCGCGTTCGCGCCGTGCATCTGCGCCGCCAGCACCGTGACGGCGCGCCCCGGCACGATGCCTGCTAGCCGCGCAGTCGCGGCGATGTCCTCTAGCCGCACGGCGACCCTTCCGACTCGAAACTCGACTTCGAGACTACCGACGAGTGCCGACGTTCAAGACGGGACGTGCGCAGTGAGCCAGGCGTTCACCGCGCTCTGCCATCGGTCGTGGTCAGAGTTCCAAGAGAGCGTATGACCGGCCTCGAAGACTTCCAGCGAAACAAGGTCAGGCCGAGAATCTCGGAGTGCTTGTGAGAGCTGTATCGGCACGGAGTCGTCGTGGGTGCCGTGAAGGATGAGCGTGGGCGCGGTGAGTTCCTCGGCACGAACCGTCCAGTCGAAGGATCGGAGCGGGATGCGCTCGGGCAGGCCGACCATCCGGGCCAGCGGGCGGAGCGTCAGCCACGGGATCGCGAGGCTCCCCGCGGCTGAGGGGAGTCCGCTGCGGGTGCAGTTCGCCTTGATGACTTCGGTCCAGTCGAGCACAGGCGAGTCGAGCACGAGACCGGCGATGCTGCGTCGATATGACGGGTGGTGAGCGAGCTGGAGCGCGATGGCCGCGCCCATCGACCATCCGAACAGCACGACCTGTCGGGCTCCGTGCCGCATCGCGTACTCGACAGCGGCCGCGGCGTCGTCGACCTCAGTGAAGCCGAGTGTTGAGCGACCGTTGCCGACTTTCGGGCCTTCGCCGTCGGCTCGGTAGCTGATGACGAGCGAGGTGTGGCCGCGCTCGGTCGCGGCGAGCACGCCGCGAAGGGTTCCGGCCCGGACGCTGCCGAGGCCATGAAGGTGGATCGCCCACGTTGACCTGGCACCGTCGCCGTCGATGCGCCAGGCTGGGGCAGGCCCCGCGCGGGTGTCGATGGTGATGTCGTGTGCATGAAGGCTGGCGTCGTGCGGTGTCGCGTAGTAGATGCCGCTCCAGGAGACGTGATCGCCAGCCCTGAGAGTGAGCCCCGATGCCGTGCTCGTCACCCGTCGTGCGATCAGAGTCGGTCCACGGTCGAGCACTTCCTCGGAGAGTTGCGCCCAGCCTCCGTTCTCGAACCAGAGGTTGTAAGCGCCTTCGGCTGCGGTCTGGGGAGTTCGGTCGAGCACAATGAGACAGGCGTCGCCGTCGTATTCCACTTCGCGGACGATCAGATCGTATCTTCGCGTGCTGGGGGCCGTCAGCCGCCGCGCGATCGCCCATCCGACACCCAACGCGCCTGCCGCAACGAGTCCGGCACCTAGCTGTGATGTCCAGGGAGGTTGTTGCGTCTGCTGATGGGCGGGGCTCCGATTGCGGAGTGGTGCCTGTGGTGATTGTAGAAGTGGATCCAGCGGGGTAGTTCGCTGCGTCGCTCGGTTTCCGATCCGTAGAAGCGTGCGTAGGCCCACCCGTCGGCGAGAGTGCGGTGGAAGCGCTCGATCTTCCCGTTCGTCTGTGGGCGGTAGGGGCGAGTCTTCTTCGGTCGGATGCCGAGCTCGGCGCACGCGTCTCGCCAGGCGTGCGATTTGTAGGCGGATCCGTTGTCGGAGAGCACCCGCTCGACGGTGACTCCACGATCGGCGAACCACGCGACTGCGCGTTGCAGCACCCCGATCGCTGTCACGGCCTTCTCGTCAGCGCAGATCTCGACGTACGCGACCCGGGAATGATCATCGATCACGGTATGCAGGAACGCGGTCCCCAACAGTGGTTTGCGTCGGCTCCCGCCCCGGTCGGCGGTGTTCGCGCGATTGCGGTCGCCTTGAAGCTGGCCGACGTAGCGCCAGCCGCCGCCATCAGGGATGTTCCCGAACTTGGTCACGTCGACGTGGATCATCGACCCGGGATAGTCGTGTTCGTAGCGGCGAATAGGCTCACCCGTGACCCGGTCGACCCGCGAGAGCCGGTTGATGCGGCATCGGACGAGCACCGCATGAACAGTCGATGCCGGAATCCCGAGCTCTCCGGCGATCTGCACCGGGCCAAGTCGCCGCCGCCAACGGATCCTCACGATCTGTTGGACCACTCCCGGCGGTGTCTTGTTCGGCATGAATCGTGGACGGCTTGACCGATCTGCCATCCCGGTCGGGCCTTCGAAACGATACCGGGCAGCCCATTTGCGGGCCGTGACGGGCGAGACGAGGAACATCTTCGCCGCGACGATCACCGGCCAGTGGTCATCAACGATCAGCCGCGCCAGCCTCAACCGGGCGCGCGGAGTCAGAGCAGCATTAGCGTGGGACACGAAGGCCTCCTGTTGCGTGAAGCGGTGAACTAGACAGCTCCACTTCACAACGGGAGGCCTTCGCCTACCAGCAGCTCAACCGCGATTCACGCAACAACGTCCCTGGACATCACACCTAGCGCGACCCGTCGCATCACGAACTGCCCCCCTGGTCGACCCGGCTTCCTGGCGAAGCGGTGGTCCGTGTCGCCCTCGTGTCGAGTCCGAGGAGGTGGCTCTCGGCGCGATTCAGTAGGGCGCGCTCTGCTGCGCTGATGTCGAAGGTGACGCGCGGGTCGATCATCGCGTCGCGGATCTCAACGATCTCTCGGTGTAGACGGCTCTCCAAGTCATCCGCCCTCGCAGCGAGCGGGTCTGCTTGGCTCAGCCCAGGCCGCACGAGGGACGCCCGCTTCCAGAGAGGCTCCAACTGTGTCGCGAGGCCGACGGTGTGCTTCCGGCGCATGTCGTGCTGTGCGCGGCGGACGGCAGGCTGCGCGGCGAAGCCCGCGCATAGGAAAAGGAACGCGAGTAGAGAGAGCGGTTCGTAGGCGGGTTGGACGGCGCGCATGAGATCGAGATGTCCTGTGACGTGTGCGACGTCCATGATGAGCACGGCCAGGCACAGCGCGCCGCCGAACGCCGATCCCAGGCTCAGCAGAGCCGCGGGGAGACGCTGGATGCCGGAGCTGCGCAGATACTGCCGCGCGGCGAGGATCATCATCGTCGTGATTACGAGGAAGAAGTAGCTGAAGTTGATGATCGAGTAGGCCGCTGCTGCGGGTTGCGCGCCGAGGTCGATCATGAACCGAGTCGTGGTTGTGCCTCGGTCGATAAACACGAACGTCGTGGTGATCGCAAGAAGCGAGGTGAGGAGCACGGGGATGCCCACGGCGACCCGCACGAGCCTGGGGCGGTACTCGTCGGCCTTCATGACGCCTCGACCGAGAAAGAAGATCCCGGTCATCAGCAGCCCATCCGAAACGAGGGTCGTGACATTCGTCCCGCCAAGAAGCGGATCGGTGGCGAGGTAGATGGCGTCGACGTTCAGGGTCATTGCGACGGCAATCGTGAAGGAAGCGTAGGTGATGCTTCGATCCGCCCGTTTGCGGCGGAAGATGAGCAGGCTCGCCACGAGCGCCCACATGAGCGTCGCGACGAGCGCCTGGATCACCCGAAAATCTCCGAATAGCGGGACTCGGCGAACACCGATCCTCGGATGCCCGCGGCCAGCCGATCTGCGAGCGACTCGGCGGCGATCTCCGTCTCACTGTCGATGTCCTGTCGCTTGAGCAGGCGTCCGCGCGTGTGAGGAGGGATGTTGGGCAGCAAGACGTCCCCGGCTGTGCAATCGTCGCCCTCCGTGTGACCGAGGATCATGTGGGCCAACTCGTGAAGGACGAACTGCTGGCGGTGCAGTGCAGAGTCGCTGCGTGCGTGGAGCACGAAGTCCTCGGTGTCGGTGACCAGCCAGAGCGCACAGATGCCGTCGCGGGTGTCGAGGTCGGCGAGCTCGACGACGCGGAGCTTACGATGGCGCCGTTCCTGTATGGCCTGGAGAAGGTGCGCAAGCGTGAATCTGCTGCCGAGCCGCAGATCGGAGACGGCGGCCGTTACGGTTTCTTCGGTGTTCACGTTTACCCCCTCTCGGCCGAGCACTACTGGCCTCGGCTCCGTGGTGCGCGACACCCGTCAGTGCTCGGGTGTTCGCATCATTTCCTCGTCCAGGAACTTGCCGATGGCTTGGAGCGCCTTCGGCGAGATATCGCCGAGTGTGCGTGCAGCGTAGGACTTCACCTTCGCTGCACGCATCGCGCGCACGAGGTCGAGCTGGGCGGAGACCTTCTCCGGGGTTGCCACGCCGCTCTCCCCCGCAAGAAAGGCAGCATCAACGTCGAAGAAGTCCGCGAGTCCCTCGAAGACTGCAGTGTCCTGAACGTATCGGTGGCCGTTGACCATGTACGTCCATCGTGATCGAGACAGGCTGATGCCACGCTGTCTCAGATACTCCGCGATCTGCGAGTAGGTCGGTTCGGAGCCGGACTCGGCGACAGCGACATCCATCAGAAGTCGCAGGCGTTTGGCGAGGTCGTCAGCCGCAGCCTGACTTTCGTCTTCAGTCATCGTCGCTGACCCCCCTTCCCTTCGGGAGGGCGAAGGCATCGACGTAGCCCAGGCCCAAGGGTAGTTGTGCATGCTCAATCTACCCGTTGAGCATGCACAAATCAACCGTTGCGCATGCTCAACGTGCGGTGTTAGAACGGAGTCTCGGGAGAGTTTTGAGCATGCTCAACGGGGTTTCCCGACGAGCGGGAGGAGACGATTCCATGAGCACAGCGACCCGCAGCCTGACCGCGTTGCCCATCGGACGGCAACCGTCTCTTGGGAACCCCGGCGCACCTGATCGACAAGAGCCCCACGGCTCACGCCCAGGCGAGAGGAGGTGCCGAGATGACGATACCGGAAGCCTCGCGCGGAGAGCGCCAGCCTATGGATGCCGCCGCCCTGCTCGCCTCGCTCACCGGGCTGTCGCCGAGCGCCGCAGCGTGTCGCTACGCCGAGGCAGGCATCCCGGTCTTTCCCTGCGTCACAGGAGGCAAGCGCCCGCTGACCAAACGGGGATTCCACGAGGCGAGCACCGAACCGCGCCAGGTCGCTCGCTGGTGGGCGCGTTGGCCGCGCGCCAACATCGGGATGCCGACGGGTCAGATCTCCGGGCTGGAGGTCGTGGATGTCGACGTGCACGGGGCGATCCGCGGCTTCGCAGCGTTCGAGCTGGCCCGGCGCGAGGGGCTGACGGATCGCTGGGCCGCGTTCATCCGCACGCCCTCGGGCGGAGTCCATGCCTACTACCCGGCCGACCCCGAGCTGGTGCAGCCGTCCTGGCAGGTGGCGCGTGCTGGCATCGACTTCCGGGGATCGGGCGGCTACGTCATCGTGCCGCCCTCGATCATCGCCACCGATGCGGGGCCGAGTGCGTATGCCCTCATCGGCTCCGGGCGAGGCGACGCGGTTCCCGTCGATGCCCGCGCGCTACGGCAGTTCCTCGATCCGCGACCGGCGCGCCCGATGCCCGTCATCCCTGTCGAGCGAACGGACGACATTGACGTGGAGCGGATCGCCCGCTGGGTCGGAATGCGCGGCGAGGGCGAGCGCAACCGCGGCCTGTTCTGGGCCTCGTGTCGACTCATCGAGGCGGGTATCCCGCCCGACCGCGTGCGTGCCGCGCTGGGGCCGGCTGCCGAGCGCGCAGGCTTGCCCACGCCGGAGATCGAGACGACGATCCGCTCGGCGCACCGCGTAGCGAGGGGCGCACAATCCGCGCCTACCGCCAGTTCCGTGCCCAGCCATGCAGCTCAGCCTTCATCGGGTCAGGTGCTCTCGTGATCCCCGGCAGCACGCAGCAGCCGCGCGGGCGGATCGCCGTGTGGACGGCGGTAGCTGGGACCGTATTCATCGCCGCAGCCGCCTTCTGGCTGTCGTTCACGGCGCTCGCCGACCTCGCGCGACGCTCCGGCGTCGATGAGAGCCAGGCGTGGGCATGGCCGCTCATCGTGGACGGCATCATCGTCGTCGCCACGGTGTCCGTCGTCGCGCTCGCGGGGCAACGTGCCGCCTGGTATCCGTGGCTCCTGCTCATGGCCGGTGCCGCGGTCTCGGTCGCCGCCAACGCGATCCACGCGGTCGTCGCCGCTGACGCCGACGTTCCTTCGGCCCTCGCAGGATCGGTCGCCGCAGTACCGCCGCTCGTGCTGCTGGCGATCACTCACCTGACGGTGGTGCTCACTCGACGGTTCCGTGGAGAGCCGTTGACGCAGACGGCCGAGTTGGTCTCGAGCGCGGTCGAGTACCTGTCGCCGGAACCGTCTGCGCACCTTGCTCCTAGAGAACTCGCCCTGCGACTGAAGGAGGACGGCATGACGAACACCGCCATCGCTCGCGCGACCGGGGTGCATCCGTCCACGGTCGGCCGCTGGCTGGCGACGCCCGCGCTCTCCGCCGCATCGGAAGGAGGCGCGCTGTGAACGATGAGTTGCCGGAGGACGAGCACGCGCGTCGGCTTGCCGATGTCCTCCACACGCTGAAGCCGACTCCGAGCGAGGCTGCCGAGATCTCGGAGCTGGCGCGCCACACGGACCCGTGGCTCGCCGCGCAGAGGTGGCGAGGCGGCCACCCACTCCTGGAGCGGCTGAGCGCAGAGCACGACCGCAGCCAGGTCGTGTGGGTGCGCCCGACCGAGCTGCTCCCATCCGCCTCGGCCCGCATGATCGGGCGCAGCATCGACCTGCGCACCGAACTGGCGCGCCGCGTCGAGGAACGTCGGCAGACCTCGCCGCAGGCAACTCCGGTGACCCGGCCCGGCATCAGGGGGCGTGCCCAGGGCATCGCGCCGCTCTCCGCGTTCGGGCAGTCGCCCGCGCACCAGTCCTCTGTCAGCCGCGACCCGCTCCGCCGCCTGTGAGCGCGCCATGTCTGCCCAGGCCGCTCCCACGTCGTTCCGCACCCCGGAGGGACTGCGCGCGCTCCTGGAGCGTCTTCACGACGATGGGAAAGGCGCGTGGCGGCGCGACGTGGATGTCGCGGCGCTCATGGAGTACACGGCGGGTCGGTACGCGAGCCTCGCGCGAAAGCACGGCCTCGACCCGTGGGAGGCGGCGAGCGCCGCGTTCGACGCGATGCGCACCCCGGCCGTGCGCAACGCGGAAGATCCGTGGGCCGTCGTCACCCGGGCCGTGCAGGTCACACTGATCGCCGAGGAACGGGGCAATGGGCTGCTGTGCTCGACGCATCAGGCACGCAGGCCGCAATACAGCGGCTTCCACGACCCGGAGCGGTTCAGCGACCGAGAGAACCCACTCACCGACTACCACGAAGCGTTGCAGGTCGCGCCCGCGGGTGAGGACGAGAACGAATCGGACGACGAGGCATCTGGCGTCGTCCGTGCAGTCGAGGACGCGATCAAGCTACTGGCGCTGCTCGACTGGCCGGAGCAGACGGCGCGCGCGGCCATCGAGCACATCTGCACTCGACTCGGCGACGCGCCGTCGCGGGCGAGCGCAGCGGAATCGCTTCGGCGAGACCCACACGCTCGGGCCGTGCTCGATCTGTCGTCGACGAGCTGGAACGCGCTGCTCCGTGCGATCCTCGGCAACCCCGATCCCGATCAGGCCCACACCGCCGTCGGCCGCGGCGTGCTGTTCCGCCTTCTTGTCGGCGAGCCCCTGCGTGCGCTGCTCACCGATGACGACCTCGTGCTGCTGCTCGGCCTGAACGCGCCCACTCTGGCGGGGGCGAGGTGAGCACATGGCGGCGAGCACCGGGCACATCGAGCTGGAACGCACCATCGACTCCATCGTCGTCGGCAGCCGTCATCGCATGGAGCTGGGCGACATCGACGCACTCGCAGCATCCATCGAACGTGACGGACTTCTCCAGCCTCCGACCGTGACACCGGACGGCGTGCTCGTGTGCGGCGCTCGACGCATCGCGGCGCTGCGCAAGCTCGGCCATAAGAAGGTCAACGTCTTCGTGCGCTCCGGGATCAGCGACCGGCTCCAGAGGCTCATGGCCGAGCAGGCCGACAACGTGCTCCACAAGCCATTCACGCAGACCGAGGCCGCGGCGCTGTACCGCGAGCTGAAGACGCTCATGGCCGAGGACGCCGCTCGTCGTCAGGCGGCGACGCAGTTCGGTGCTGGCGGGAAGATCGCCGGAACGAGCGGTGGTGCCGTCACGGCACCACCGCTGATCGGCGCTCCGGGCAAGTCCCGCGCGCAGGCTGCGCTCATGGTCACCGGGCGCAAGTCGTACACGAGCCTGGAACAGATCAACGACCTCCAGCGGATCGCCAATGACCCCCGACAGCCGGAGGATGTGCGCGGCTTCGCCCGCTCAGAACTCGACGCCATCGACCGCGGCTCGTCGATCACCACGGCGCACGCCCGCACGATCGCCATGCTGGCGATCCCGCAGGAGGAACCCGAACCACCCGGCGAGCTGGAGTTGCTCGCACAGGAGGCGCTGGAGCGCGCGAAGCAAGGGCGCAAGCGAGGCCCGGCACCCGGACCAGCGTCGAGCGCCGTGCCGGTTCGCTATCCGGTGCGGGCGTTCACCCTCACCTGGAGCGACCTCGATCAGTGGTGGTCACACTACGACCCTGCTGAGGTCGGCACCGCGCTGAGTGATGACCAGTGGGAGCACTTCGAGACGATCCTCGACGCTACCGTCCGTTTCTTCGACGCGGCCCGCGCCGCCCGAACCGCCCTCCAACGTCTCGCCAAGGAGAGTGCCTGATGCCGCAGACTCGCTTCCCTCGTCGCCTCATGATCCTCCTGATCGTCGGTGCCGCCGTGCTTGCCGTCCTCGTCGGAGTCGGGCTCTACGGGTTGCTGCTCGCGCCTCGATCCGAGCCTTCGCCGGGCGGCAGCTCCACGAGCGACCCACCAGGCGCTTCCACCAGCGCACCGTCCCCGACATCGAGCACGCCGCCCGTCGTCCGTGAGTCCGACGACCCCGAGAGGTTCGCGCGAGCCGTCGCCATCGCGCTGTTCACATGGGACACCGCGACCGAGTTCGGGCCGACCGACTATGCGCAAGTCATCGTGGATGTGGGCGACCCCTCCGGCAATGAGACCGCCGGGCTCGCCTCTGACGTGCGCACCTATCTCCCGACCGCGGACGCCTGGGCGCAGCTTCGCACGATGCAGACCCGCCAATGGCTCGACATCAACGACGTGTTCGTGCCGGACGAGTGGGCGACGGCGCTGGGGCAGGCAGCCGAGGGACAGATCCTTCCGGGCACCGTCGCCTACACGATCACCGGCATTCGGCAACGCGAGGGCATCAACGGCACCGAGCCCGTGACCAGCTCCCACGAGGTCGCGTTCACCGTCTTCATCACCTGCGAGCCGACCTTCGATACCTGCCGCGCGCTTCGCATCTCCGAGCTTGACAACCCCCTGCGTTGATCGGCACCCGCATGAAGAAGTTCGTTGTGGCCATCGCCACCCTCGTCGCAATGCTCCCCATGAGCCTGGTCGGCGTGGGTCTGCTCGTGTCGCCCGCGGTATTCGCCGCATGTCTCTCGTCAAGCTCGCTCGTTGTCGGGCCGATCCCGGAGTCGCTCACAGCCACGACGCACGCGGGCGAGACCGTGACCCTCAACCATGAGCAGCTAACCCATGCAGCCACCATCATCACGGTCGGCGCGCAGACCGAGGGTGTTGGTCGCGCTGGCATCGTCATCGCGCTCATGGCCGCACTCACCGAGTCGCGGCTACGGATGCTTGCAAACTCGGCGGCGATTCCAGAGTCGAGCGATTTCCCGAACGACGGAGAGGGCAGCGATCACGACTCTCTTGGCATATTCCAGATGCGGCCGAGCGCAGGATGGGGCACCGTCGCGGAGCTGATGAACGCGACCTACCAATCGCGCGCCTTCTACGGAGGTTCGAGCGGGCCGAACTACCCATCACCGCGCGGCCTGCTAGACATACCCGACTGGCAGCACCTCGACCCTGGCGAGGCAGCGCAAGCGGTCGAGGTCTCGGCATATCCCGACCGCTACCAGAACTACCAGCCGGTCGCCGAGGCGATCCTCGCTGCACTCACGCGCCGCGCCGAAACCACGCCGGGCGGTACGCCGATCGGCAACGTACCCGAGACGACTGCCATCGTCTACCCACTCCCGAGCGGGACGTGGGTGAACAGCAGCGACTTCGGGTGGCGCGAAGACCCCTTCACCGGTGAGCGAGCGTTCCACTCAGGAACGGACTGGGCTGCCGACGACGGCACGCCTATCCTCGCGCTCGCCGATGGCGTGGTCAGCTTCGCCGGGCCGTCGGGTGGCTACGGCAACCTCATCATCATCGAGCACACCATCAATGGACAGCGCATCGCCTCCGCCTACGCCCACATGTGGCAGAGCGGCGTCCTCGTCAGCGTCGGGGATCGCGTCGTTGCCGGGCAGCACATCGGCAACGTCGGTTCGGCGGGCAGGTCGACCGGAGCCCATCTGCATTTCGAGATCCGGCCAGGCGGGTCGAACGCAGCGGCGGTCGATGCCGAGCCGTGGCTTGCCGCCCACGGAGTTCAGAACCTCGATGCCGCAAGCACCGCGGCGCTCTGCTCAGCACAGATGGCCGCATGACATGGACATATTCCCCGACTTCGGAGCCGTCGGCGGTCAGGCAGAACTGCGCGCCATCGTTGGCGCGCTGCTGACCATCGTGCTCATCCTCGCCGTGCTCATGCTCGTCATCTGCGCCGCAGTGTGGGCGATCTCGTCGGCGAACGGCAACATCACTTCGGCTGTCCGCGCGCGCACCGGATTCCTCGTCTCCGTCGGAGCTGCCGCACTCGCCGGCCTCGGCGTCACCTGGGTCAACTTCCTGCTCGGCGTCGGCGCGAGCATCTGACGCCAGTCCAACCGGAACAGCGTGCGCACCTACCGGGTAAAGGCGTCCCTCGCCTGCTGAAGGAGCACACAGTGATCGACATCGACCCCAATACCGACGGGTTGCCCGGCATCGAGCAGCTCCGCGTCATCGTCGGCGCGGCCATGACGGTGGGGCTCATCCTCGCTGTCCTCGCCCTCATCATCTCGGCCGTGGTCTGGGGCTACGGGGCGAACAGCTCGAATCCGCACCTCGCCAGCCGTGGCAAGGTCGGCGTGCTCGTCTCGTGCGGCGCGGCCATCATCTGCGGGGCATCCGTCACCCTGGTCAACTTCTTCTGGAACGTCGGCCAGTCGGTCTAGCACCACGACCGAGTTGAGATGGCTGAGCCGATGAGTGTTTGTGATGTGCCCGTCATTGCGTCAGTGTGCGATGCCGTGGGTGAGGGAACCGCGTCGCTCATCTCCGCGCCGTTCGACTGGCTTGCGCAGGCAATGGGGCAGGCCGCCGCCTGGCTGTTCGAGAGCGTGTGGACGGTGTTCGACTCGACCACGCTCGTCGACGTGACCGGAAGCCAGTACGTCTCGGTCTACAACGTGCTGTTCGGGGTGGCGATCTTCGTCATGCTCGTCTTCTTCTGCCTCCAGCTCATCACCGGGCTCGTGCATCGAGATCCGATGGCACTGTCGCGCGCGGGCGTGGGACTCGCCAAGTCGGTGCTCGGATCGTTCGTCGCCATCACCCTCACCGCAACCCTGTTGGAGGTCACCGATCAGCTCACCATCGGCATCGTGCAGGCGACGGGCAACACGATGGAGGGCATCGGCGACCGCATGGCCCTGCTCGCCGCTGGGCTGACGACGATCAACACCGCCTCGCCCGGCGTCGGTGCGATCATCACGATCTTCCTTGCCGGGCTCGGCATCGCGGGTGCGGGCATCGTGTGGTTCACGCTGCTCATCCGTAAGGCGCTGCTGTTGGTCGCCATTGTCTTCGCGCCCATCGCACTCGCCGGGTTCACCTGGGATGCCGCGAAGGGTTGGTTCGGACGCTGGGCGGCGTTCGTCGTGGCGCTCATCTTCTCGAAGCTCGTCATCGTCGTCGTGTTCCTCGTCGCCATTGGGCAGATCAGCGCGCCCATCGACCTCGACCTCGCCTCGATCAGCGACCCAATCTCGGGCGTCGTGCTGATGTTCATCGCCGCGTTCGCGCCATACCTGACCTACAAGTTCATCTCGTTCGTGGGCTTCGACATGTACCACGCGATGTCGAGCGAGCAGGAAGCGAAGTCGGCCCTCAACCGACCCGTCCCGCTGCCGGTCAAGGCTCAGCCGAACGCGGCAAAGTCCGTCCTCGGAGGGCAAAGCGGCGCGAGAGGCGGGACTCCTCCCGCGCCGAGCACAGCTCCCGCTGCAAGTGGCGCAGCAGGCGGCGCTGCGGGCGCAGGTGGCGGGGCGGCCGCTTCCGGTGGCGGGGCGGCGGCGTCGGGGGGCGCGGCAGGTGCCGGGGCAGCAGCGGCCGGGCCTGCGGCAGCAGCCGTCGTCGGGGCGCAGGTTGTCAAAGCCGCAGCGACGACTGGCCCGAAAGTCGGTGCCGCGGTCGGCGGCGCAGCAGCCGGGCACGCAGAGACATCAACGCCGCCGATACCCGTGGCACCGAGGAGGGGGTAGAACATGGCCACCCCGCACCCTCCGGCTCCCGAGCAGCAGCTCTCCCCCGTGCAGTTCTCCCGACTCGCGCATCGTGGCATCCTGCTCGGACTGTCGATCTCACAGTTGATCGTGCTGGGCATCGGCGTGGTCACGGTCGTCGCCACGATCTACACGGGCGGTGGCATGGGGCTGGTCTGGACATCTCCGATCTGGCTCAGCTGTCTGCTGCTCGCGGTCGTCCCCGTGGGCGGGCGCAAGCTCGTGGACTGGCTGCCGATCGTGTCGCGCTGGATGTGGCGGAGCACCGCTGGGCAGTTGATCTTCCGCCGCCGTGTCATCAAGCCGCGTCCCGTCGGCACGCTCGCGCTCCCCGGCGATGCGACCGCGCTGCGCGAATGGGTCGATCCCGAGACGGGCGCGGCGATGGTGCACGACCCCCACGCTCAGACTCTGACCGCGGTGCTGGGGGTGACGCACCCGGCGTTCGTGCTGCTCGATCCGGGCGAGCAGGAGCGGCGGATCAACGGCTGGGGTCGGGTGCTCGCTACCGCGTGCCGCTCAGGCCGGATCGCCCGGCTCCAGGTCTGCGAGCGGACGCTGCCGGACTCAGGCACGGGGCTCGCCGAATGGTGGGCCAGGCACGGCACCGACGACGATTCCTGGCCTGCGACCACCTACCGGGAGCTGATCGAGCGTGCTGGGCCGACCGGCGAGCGCCATGCGACGACCATCTCGATTGCGCTCGATATGAACGCCTCGGGACGACAGATCCGCTCAGCGGGCGGCGGCATCCGTGGAGCTGCCGCCGTGCTGCGTCAGGAGATGACCACGCTCGTCACGGCGCTGCGAGCTGCGGACCTCGCCACGACCGGCTGGCTCGCGCCCGGCGAAGTCGCTGTCATCCTGCGCTCCGCCTACGACCCGGCTGCCGCGCCCGCGCTGGAGCGGCACGCCGACATCGGGCGTTCCCTCGCCACCGCGGGGCCGGTCGCGGTGACCGAGAGCTGGGATCGCGTGCGCACCGACTCCGCGCACCACACCGTGCTTTGGCTCTCCGAGTGGCCGCGCTCGCAGGTGTTCCCCGGATTCCTCGCCCCGCTGCTGCTCACCTCCGGCGTGCAGCGGTCGTTCTCGCTCATCTGCACGCCAGTTCGCGCCGACATCGCGGCCCGCGACCTGCGGAAGAAGAAGGTCGGCCTGCTCTCCGACGCAACCCAACGTGCGAAGATCGGGCAGGTCGAGGACGCCTCGCGCACGGCTGAGTACCAGGACGTGCTCCAGCAGGAGTCCGACCTCACCGCGGGGCACGGCGTGCTCCGCTACACCGGCCTCATCTCCGTCTCCGCGCCCACGGTCGATGAGCTGGATGCCGCCGTCGCCGCCATCGAGCAAGCCGCGGTCCAGGCGTCCTGCGAAACGCGCAGACTCGTCGGCCAGCAGGCCACCGCGTTCGCCGTCGCCGCGATCCCGCTCTGTCGGGACGTGTGACGCACCCAGCCCTCGACCCCGGAAGGAGTAGCCATGCCAACCTTCAGCAACCCCGTGCAGGACGCCACGGAGACCCGCCAGGCGGTGCGGGCGCTCGCTCATGCGAGCCGGGCCTTCGCCGACCCCGAGGACACCTATCAGGTGGTCGGCGAGCTATTAGGGACGCTGCGCTCCCTGGAGCAAGTGCTGGAGCAGGTCGCGGCGGCGCATGTCCTGCACCAAGACAAGGCGTTCCTCGACAACGGCGACCACGAGGCCGGGGTCGACGAGGCTTGGGCCGCCGCCAATGCACTGCGCAGGGCCGCAGAACTCGTCCAGTCAGCCGAGACCGCCGTCGATCAGGCGTCGCAGCATTCGAGCTACATCGCGTGGCACCCGGCACCTGTCGCCAATCGACCTGAGTTGGACCCGTTCTCCCGCGACCCGTTCGAGGCACTCCCGGTCAGCTCCCGGCGAGGACTATCACTATGAGCCCCGGCGACCGCGAGCGCCTGCACACCACGGTCCTGCTCGACCCGGCAGGCGAGCGCCGCGCCGCGCGGAAGGCGCGACGGCGAGCGGCGAGCAAGATCGAGACCGCCGACCGCAAGGCTCAGCAGGAGCGGGCGCGGGCAACATGGGAGGCGGAACGCGAGGCAAGGCGGGCGACGACCTACCTGCCACCGTCCGGCGAGACGCGGCCCGCAGCACTCCGCACGCCCGGCCGTTTCCGGCTGCCGCGCCACCAGGACACAAGCGCGACGCTGGCAGGGGCGTATCCGTTCCTCGCCGAAGGCGGGCTCGGCTCCGCTGGCGTGTTCGTCGGCCAGGATCTCTACAGCGGGGCGTCGTTCGTCTACGACCCGTGGGTGCTCTACGCGCAGGGCATCATCACTGCACCGAACATCGTGCTCGCGGGGATTGTCGGCTCCGGCAAGTCCTCGCTCGCCAAGAGTCTGTATACACGGTCAATCCCATTCGGTCGGAGGGTGTACGTCCCCGGCGATCCGAAAGGCGAGCACACGGCCGTCGCTGAGGCGGTCGGCGGCCGGGCGATCATGCTGGGGCACGGGATGTCTACGCGGCTGAATCCCCTCGATGAGGGGCACCGGCCTTCGGGCCTCAGCGATGCCGAGTGGCAGAGCCAGGTCACCTCCCGACGACGCGACCTGATCGGCGCACTCGCCGAGACCGTCCTCGACCGCGGCCTCACCCCACTGGAGCACACAGCCGTCGACATCGCGCTCGCCGATGCGGTGCGCTCGGCCGAGGTGCCGATCCTTCCGATGGTGGTCGACCGCATCCTCGCTCCGAACGCCGAGAACGACGACGGCAGGCTCGCCGAGGACGGCCGACTCGTCGGACACGCGCTGCGGAGACTCGTGGCCGGTGACTTGGCGGGATTGTTCGACGGCCCGAGCACCGTGCGCTTCGACCCGTCGCTGCCGATGGTGTCGCTAGACCTGTCGCGGGTGGCGGAGAACTCGACGCTCATCTCCGTGCTCATGACGTGTTCGTCGGCGTGGATGGAATCGGCGCTGCTCGACCCGGCGGGCGGCCCGAGGTGGGTCGTTTACGACGAGGCGTGGCGGCTCATGTCGCATCCGGCGCTGCTGCGCCGGATGGACGCACAGTGGCGGCTCGCGCGGCACTACGGCATCGCCAACCTGCTCATTTTCCACAAGCTCAGCGACCTCGACAACGTAGGCGACCAGGGCTCGGCGATGCGTGCGCTCGCCTCGTCGCTGCTCGCCAACGCGGAGACGAGGGTGATCTACCGGCAGGAGAGCGATCAGCTCGGCGCGACCGCCCAGGCCCTGGGGCTCACCGGAACCGAGCAAGGGCTGCTCCCCGGTCTCGGCACCGGGCAGGGGCTCTGGAGGATCAAGAACCGCTCGTTCGTCGTCCAGCACCAGCTCCACCCTGCCGAACTTGCGATGTACGAGACAGGTCAGAAGGCCAGAGGAGCGTGAAATGTCCATCACCCTTTCGCGGCGACGCCGCGCTCGCTCAGCGAGCGCCGAGCAGGAGGACTCAGCCAACGTGCCGCCCGTGCTGCCGGTCGTGACGATGACCGTGCAGGCGAACGCGACGCTGCGCGTCGCGGTCGACGGAGAGCCGTTCGGCCCACCGACGTTCGCTCCGCCGTGGCAGCGGCACTCGTTCGCGCAGATCATCAGCGAAGTGATCGAGCAGCGCCGCTCCCCCGTCCGCGTCGTGGTGCACGAACTCGACGGCACCGTCTACACGGACATCGTGACCGCTCCACTGCACCCTGCATCCCTCGACCAGTCCCCAGCTGAGCTGCCGCCGGCCTCCGTCGAGCACGACGACCTTGCACCCGACGATGCTGCGCCGCTGCACCCGCTCGCACTCCAGAACGCCGAGGGCTTCGTGCCGGGCGAGGATGTTGCCGTCGCGGTCATCGTGCGGCACACCGGAGCAGGCCGCGAAGGTGCAGCTCGGGCGTTGATTGAGACGGGTCTGCTCGACCTCAGCCCCACGCACGAGGTCATCCTGCTCGGCCGCGTATCCGGCACCTGCATCGTCGGGCACCCGGCATGACCAGTTCGTCACCGCGAGCCGGGGCGTTCGGCGACGAGCTGACGAACCTCGCCCTCGGCGCGCTCATCGGTGCGTTGCTGCTGGCCGGTGCGCTGCGCTTGGCCGGGAGCATCGCTGCGTTCGTCACGGGCGCGCCCCAGCCCGGGGCGGGTCTCGAAGCGGGAGTCGGAGTGGTCTTCCGCGCCGACGACCCCGGCTCGGTACTCGGCTCCGCGTCGCTCAGCCCCGTCGCCTACTGGATCACCGTCGCACTCCTGCTCGCCGCCATCGGCACCGCGGCGTGGTTCATCTGGCGATGGGTGCGCGAGCTGGGCAAGCGGACCAAGGCCGACCCGAACCGGATCGAGGGAATCGCCGATGCGCGCGACGTGCAGCGCGCCGCATCCGAACGCGACCTTCTGCGTCGCGCGAAGACGCTGCGCCCCTCGCTCACGGACCCGAAGCCCGAGCAGGTCGGCTACCTCCTTGGCACCTCGCGCGGCAAGGGCGTGTGGACATCCGTGGAGGACTCGATCCTGCTCATCGGCCCGCCGAGATCCGGGAAGGGTGCGAACATCGTCATCAACTCCATCCTCGACGCGCCCGGTGCGGTCATCACGACCTCGACCCGGCCGGACAACCTCACGGCGACGCTCCGCGCTCGCCAGGCGCGTCGCGGCCCGGTCTCCGTGTTCGATCCCCAGCATCTCGCCGAGGGCGTGCCTGCGGGTCTGCGATGGTCGCCGATTCGCGGGTGCGAGGTGCCCCTGACTGCGATGATCCGCGGCACAGGTCTCGCCGCGGGAACCGGCCTCTCCGGCCCCTCCGTCGAGAACGGTGGATTCTGGGAGGGCAAGACGCGCACGGCGCTTCAGGCGCTTCTGCACGCCGCAGCCCTCGACCATCGGCAGCCCGCCGAGCTGTTCCGCTGGACGCTCGACCCCGCGGCTGCCGCGGATGCCGTCTCCATTCTCGCCTCGCACCCCCAGGCTGCGACCGGATGGGCCGAGTCGCTCGACGGGATGCTGCAATCCGACCCGCGCACGCGAGACTCCATCTGGCAGGGCGTCTCGCTCTCTCTCGCCTCCCTCGCCGACCCGCGGGTGTTGGAAGCGGTCAGTCCTAGCGAGGACGAGCAATTCGACCCCGAGGCGTTCCTGCGCGACTCCGGCACGCTTTACCTGCTTGCGACAGGAGCCGGAGCCGGAGCGTCCTCGTCGCTCGTCGCGGCGTTCATCGAAGATCTCGTGGAGACGGCCCGGCGCATCGCCGCGCGCTCGCCGGGCGCGCGGCTCGACCCGCCCGTGCTGCTCGCACTCGACGAGATCGGGAACCTCGCGCCTCTGCCTTCGCTCCCGGTCCTCATGGCAGAGGGCGGCGGCACCGGGCTCACGGTGATGCCCGTGTTCCAGTCGCTCGCCCAGGCGCGAGGTCGTTGGGGCGACGACGCCGCGACCGCGATGTGGGATGCGAGCATCACCAAGATCGTGCTCGGCGGCGGGACGGACACACGGCACCTCCAGGACATCTCCACACTGATCGGCGAACGCGACGAGACGACAGACTCCGTGACCGTCGGCGAGCGCGGCTTGCGCTCGAATCAACGCTCGATCCGCCGCGTCCCGATCATGAAGGTCGAAGACATCCGCACCCTGCCCCAGGGCACTTCACTCGTGCTGCTGCGCTCTGCGCCGCCGATCATCACGTCCATGCGTTACTGGCTCCATCGGCCGGATGCCGAAACGCTGCTCGCCCAGCGCGCCGAGGTCGAGGCGATCATGCAGCCGGGCACCGCTGCGGGCGGCGCGCTCGCGCTTCCCGCGGAGTAGCGGGTCAGGCGGGAACGAGGTCGCCCTGCCCGTCTTCGTCGGGGAACCTGCGGCCTTCCGTGAGATGGAGTGCGTCCCTCACTGTCTGGCTGCGCAGCGGCACATACTCACCGTCGAGAACGCCACCGCCCCCGAACATGCGCATGAACTCGGCCGAGGCACGCTCGTCCAGGAGGGTGGGGTTCGCCTCCAGCATCCGGTTCATGTTCTCGATGACTTCGGGCGATGAAAGTTGCTCCAGGGCTCGGTGCAGCTCGGGCAGCTCCGCTTGATCGTCAAGTCGCACGTTGGAGAGGATTCGCCGCTGCTCCGCGATGAACGCTGACGCCGCGAGCATCGCCAACAGGCGCTGCTGTGCCTCCTCGCTGCTCATCCCGATGCGGGTGTCGTCGATGGCGAGTTCGATTGCGGTCGAGATGTCGGCGGGTTCAGCCTTCGACAGCGCGGTAAGCGCGAGCGCCGCAGACTCGTCGCGGGCAGGTACGACCTTCGGCTTTCGGGCAACGAGCTTCTTGAGTCCTGGCCACGCCGTATCCAGCCACCATCGCTTCACATGAGGAGCTGCCGCGATCGCAATCGCAACCAGCGCCGCTCCCAGGAGCACGCCGAGTTCCTCAGCACGGCGGCGATCCTCGTCGCTCAACCCCTGCGGCTCGGAGTCCGGCTCGTATTCGTACTCATCGTCGGGGATGAAAGTCGCATGGGTCTCGACTCGACCTTCGTCGTTGTAGAGGTTCTGACTGAGCCCCCCGTCGTTCTTGCGCCCCGGTGTGAAGTCGTCGTCGTAGACGTACTTGCCCCGGATCTCAGCCATGCCATCACAGTAGTCGGGGGCGCGGACGGTCGAGCCTGCGCACCTATCGGGTAGCAGTCCTCTCTCGGCAGGAGAAGTTAGGAGCATCCCGATGCGAACCAAAGAATCCCTGTGGGGCTTCTTCGCCAGCGACCCGCAGTTGTCCTTCAACGAGGACGGTGAGGCGCGGATGTTCGCCTGGATCGGTCAGGAGCAGTTCGAGCGCAACCCAGACGGCTCGTTCACCCAGGGCGAGACGAAGTTCTACCCGTTCAAGATGTTCCGGCGTAGCGCGGAGCACGCTTACGAGAAGTTCGCGCGCGGCGACAACTTCGTCGCCAGCGGCCACGTCCAGAAGTTCAGCTACACGAAGAATGGTGAGACGGTCAGCGGCGAGGAGTTCATCGCCACGCACATCGGCCCCGACGCCGCCCGCACGAGTTACGCCGTCGACCGTGGCCGGTCGCGGTCGCAGCAGGTCGAGAGCGCGCCCATCGAAGCGCCCGACCCGACCCTCCCGCAGCAGCCGTCGCCCCGACCGATGACGCTGTGAGGCCGCGTCATGACCACCGAGACGACGCTGTTCCCGCCGGACGATCCCGACTTCGACGTGCCCCCGCTCGAAGAACCGGAGCCGGAGCCGGTGACACCTTCGCCGAGGCCGGCCAAGGAGCCAGACGCCGAGACGGAGGATGCGCCCGAGCCGCCGCGTCCCGTGAACTGGAACATCCTGACCGCGGCCGAAGCACAGGTCGAGTGGCTGGAGCTGAACGCCTTCGTGAACTGGCTGCGCCACGAGTTCGGGCTGAGCGTGAATGTCGTGCCGCCATACTGGCACCGGCACCCGGAGCTGGTGTGGCCGCTGTCGGCGCTGCGCCAGCACTACCTGAATGCCTACGACAAGAAGCAGCACGGCTCGGCACCCTTCGGCTGGTGGCGAGACTTCTGGGCTTTCATCCCGCAGCTCCGGGACGCGGTGACGGCGTGCGGGACGAAGCTCAACACGGATCGCCCGACGCGGCAGGCTGTCTGGCCGGGCGAAGACGACCTGCCCCCGGTCACGGAGACGATCATCCCCAACCGGGACGCCGACTTCACGCAGTTCGTCAAGGAGGACGTGGCACGCAGGCAGGCCATCGAGGACGAGTTCTACGCCCGCCTCGCGGCGGAGCAATAGGGCGCGGACGGTGACTGCGAATGGCGCGGCAGCGATCCCGGAAGCCCTGGCCGGGGCAACTGGAGTTCGATCTGTGGGGGCTCGACGAGCCCGCGGCCGACGCCGCGCTCACCGCAACTCGGGAGGCTGGGGGAGGCGATGAACAAGTACGGGCAGATGGCGCTGTCCCACTGGCAGGCGACGGCCCCGAGCCGAGTGGCGGAGCTGACCGATCCGGCGGCATTCTTCGAGGCGATGGGCCTGGAGATGCAGACGCAGGTGACGAACCTCGCGTCAATGCTGGCGGGGAGCGACCGGCAGGGGGAGACTTTCTTGCAGAAGGTCGCCCGGCTGACAGCAGCCCGGAAGCAGGCGGAGGAGGTCGTGATGTCACAACTGGCGTGGATCACCGACCCGAGCCTGCCGCTGGATCAGGCGCGGGAGGAATGGGAGCAGACCCGGCCCTCCGACGAGAACCTGATCCTCTGGGCGGAGCGGATGCAGGACTGCCCGGATTCGATGCCCTCCTCCGTGGAACTGGAGGAACTGGCGAAGAAGTGGGCGCTCAGCGTCGAGTTCCTGCTGGAGCTCGTGGCGACGGAGCCCCCGCGGGAGTACATGCGGGCGAACCAGGCGACGCTCGCCGAGGCGGCGACGATCCGCTTCTTCCGCGAGCTGCGGTAGCGCCCCGTTTCGTCCCTGCCTCGCAGGACGACCTCGGGCCGTCAGGCGCGAAAGCGCGCTATCGGGCGAACGTGGAGGCGATCCAGCTCATCCACGATCTGAACTCGACGGGTCGCCCCGTGTCCCCGGAAGGTCAGCGCGTGCTCGCCCGCTGGTCGAGCTGGGGCGCGATCCCCGAGGTGTTCGATGACCTGAAGCCCGATTGGGATGCCGAGCGCGCCGAGCTGCGCGAGCTGCTGAGCGACGACGAGTGGGAGGCCGCGGAGCGGACGACCATCAACGCGCATTACACCGACCCGACGATCGCCCGGCAGGTGTGGCGACTGCTGGACGGCCTGGGGTTCAGCGGAGGCGCGGTCCTGGAGCCCGGCTCCGGGGCGGGCACGTTCATCGGCCTCGCGCCGGAGTCGGCACAGATGACCGGAGTGGAACTCGATCCGCTGACGGCGGCGATCTGCGCCGAGCTGTACCCGCACGCGACCGTCCGCGCCGAGTCCTTCGCCGACACCCGACTGCCTGAAGGACACTTCGACGCCGCCATCGGCAACGTGCCGTTCAGCAGCGTCACCCTGCACGACCCGCTGCACAACGCGACCCGGCAGTCGATGCACAACCACTTCATCATCAAATCGCTGCGCCTGACCCGGCCCGGCGGACTCGTCGCGGTTCTCACCTCGCACTTCACGATGGACGCGCAGAACCCCGGCGCGCGGCGGGAGATGAACGAGCTGGCCGACCTCGTGGGCGCAATCCGCCTGCCCACCGGGGCGCACCGCCGAGCCGCGGGGACGGAGGTGGTGACCGACCTGCTCGTGTTCCGGCGGCGACCGGACGGCGAGCAGATGCGCGACGACGCCTGGGAGACGGTTGCGCAGGTGCCCATCGACGGCGTGCCGATGCGAATCAACCGCTACTTCGATGAGCACCCGGAGCAGATGCTCGGGGAGGTCGGCGTCGGCCACGGGATGTACGACGCGGCCACGCTCACCATCACGACCGATCTGGCCGACTTGGAGGCGGAACTCGCGGTCGCCGTCGACCAGATCGTGTTCTCCGCGCGCCGGGCCGGGCTGACGATGACCGAGCGCACCGCCGAGCAGCAGGCGCGCCGGGCGGCGTTCACCCCGTCGGCGCCGGAGCTGTGGGACGGCAGCATCGTGGCGGGCGAAAGCGGCGGCTTCCGCACCGTTGTCTCCGGCTCGCTGGAGCCGCTTGCGGTGCCGAAGTCCGCCGAGCGCGAGCTACGCGCCCTGCTGCGTCTGCGCGACGGGGCATCTCGCCTGCTGACCGCGGAAGCTGCGAGCGTGGACGACACGCCTGACATCGTGCTCACCCGCACGACGCTGCGCCGTGACTACCTGAAGTATGTCGGCACCTACGGGGCGCTGAACCGCTACACGCTGCGCCCCACCGGGCGCACGAACGAGGACGGCGAGGAGACCTTCGCGCGCATCGTGCCGACCCCGATCCGGCTTCTGCGCTCCGACCCGTTCGGTCCCCTGGTGCTCGCGCTGGAACAGTTCGACGACGAGGATCAGTCCGCGTCGCCTGCCGCGATCATGAGTCACCGCGTGGTGGTGCCGCGCGCCGAGGTGCAGGGTGTCGACAGCCCGGCCGACGCCATCGCGGTCAGCCTCGACCGCACTGGCCGCATCGATATCACTCTCGTCGCCGACCTGCTCGGCATGAACGACCGCGAGGCGCGCGAGGCGCTGGGAACGCTCGTGTTCGCCGATCCGGTCACGAACCAGCTCATCCACGCGCCGGAGTATCTGTCGGGCGACGTGCGGGTCAAGCTCGAAGCGGCACGGCTCCGCGCCGAGGACGACCCGGAGTTCCAGGTCAACGTCGATGCGCTCGCTGAGGTGTTGCCCGCGCCGCTGGGCATCCAGGACATCCACGCGAAGCTCGGCGCGGTCTGGATCAGCGCCGACGTGCACGAGCAGTTCCTGCGGAGCACCCTGCGCGCGCCCGACGTTCGCGTGGAGAACCCGCTGCCAGGCATGTGGGAGATTCGCGGCGGTCGGCAGGGGCTGCCCTCCACCTCGGAGTGGGGCACGCCTCGCCGCCCCGCGCCGGACATCGCCCAGGCCGTCATGGAGCAGCGGACGATGCTCGTCTACGACGAGGAGAAGGACATCGACGGCAAGGTGCGTCGCGTGCTCAACCCCGTCGAGACCGCCGCAGCGCAGGAGAAAGCCGACGCCCTCCAGGAGCGGTTCAGCGAGTGGGTGTGGGAAGATCCAGCCCGCGCACAAGCACTCGTGGACGAGTACAACCAACGCTTCAACTCCATCGTGCTCCGCGACTACACGGATGCCGGGGCGTATTTGTCGTTGCCCGGCCTGGCGTCGAACTTCGAGCCGCGCACGCACCAGCGGGCCGCTGTCGCGCGCATGGTGTCCGAGCCCGCCGCGGGCCTGTTCCACGAAGTCGGCGCGGGCAAGACCGCGGAGATGATTATGGGCGCAATGGAGATGCGCCGGATGGGGCTCATCAGCAAGCCCGTCGTGGTCGTGCCGAATCACATGCTGGAGCAGTTCGGGCGCGAGTGGCTCCAGATCTACCCGCGCGCCCGCGTGCTCGCGGCGTCGAGCCTCGACCTCACGGCAGACAAGCGGCGGCTGTTCGTTGCCCGCGCCGCCGCGAACGAGTGGGACGCGATCATCGTCACCCAGGGCGCGTTCGCCAAGATTCCGCTGCGCGCCTCGACCCAGGAGCAGTACATCCGAGGGCAGGTGGAGGACGTGCGGCAAGTGCTGGGCGAGGCGACCGGCGAGCAGCGGATGAGCGTCAAGCGCATCCAGCGCAAGCTCCTGGCGATGGAGAACAAGCTGAAGGAGCGCACCGATACCGACCGCGACCGCGGGGTCTGCTTCGAAGACACGGGCATCGACTACGTCATCGTCGATGAGATGCACATGTACAAGAACCTCGCCACGGAGTCGAACATCCGCGACGCTGCCATCGAGGGCTCGGATCGCGCGAGCGACCTGCATATGAAGCTCGAATACCTTCGCTCGGCAGGACGCGAGCGGGTTGTGACCGCGGCTACCGCGACGCCCATCTCGAACTCGATCACCGAGACCTATGTCATGCAGCGATACCTGCGGCCCGACGTGCTGGAGTCGGCGGGTGTTGGCGCGTTCGATGCGTGGGCGGCGACGTTCGGCGAGCTGGTCACGCAGATGGAGATCTCGCCGACCGGCAGTACCTTCCGAATGAAGACCCGCTTCGCCCGGTTCCAGAACGGGCAGGAGCTGCTTCGGATGTGGTCGGTGTTCGCCGACGTGAAGACCGCCGACGACCTCGACCTGCCCGTGCCCGCGCTCGTGCAGCGCGACGACGGCAGCCGCGCGCCCTCCACCGTGCCGGTGCAGCCGACCGTCGAGCTGGAGCAGTACGTCGCCTCCCTCGCCGAGCGCGCCGAGAAGGTCGCCACCCGCCAGGTGCGGCCCGACGAGGACAACATGCTCCTGATCGCCACCGACGGACGCAAGGCCGCGCTCGACATCCGCATGGTCGTCCCCCGCGACCCGTCCGGGCCGAGCAAGGTCGACGTCGCCGCCGACGCGATCCACCGCATCTGGGAGCGCACCCGAGACAACGAGTACCTCGACACGGTGACCGGGCAGCCCTCCACGGTGCGCGGGTCGCTCCAGCTCGTGTTCTCCGATATCGGCACCCCGAACCAGGACAGGTGGAACGCCTACGACGAGCTGCGGCAGCAGCTCGTGCAGCGCGGCATCCCCGCCGAGCAGGTCAGGTACATGCACGAGGCGAAGACCGACGTGGAGAAGGCCCGCCTGTTCGCCGCGGCCCGCGCCGGCCACGTCGCCGTGCTCATCGGCTCGACGGAGAAGATGGGCGTCGGCACGAACGTCCAGGCCCGCGCCATCGCGCTGCACCATCTGGACTGCCCGTGGCGGCCCTCCGACATCGCGCAGCGCGACGGGCGCATCATGCGGCAGGGCAACCAGAACGAGGAAGTGGCGATCGTCCGCTACGTCACCGAGCGTTCCTTCGACTCCTACATGTGGCAGACGGTCGAGCGGAAGGCCGCGTCGTTCGCGCAGCTCCTGCGCGGCAAGATCAACGCCCGAGAGATCGAGGAGATCGACACCTCCGCGCTCTCCGCAGCAGAGGCCAAGGCCATCGCCTCCGGCAATCCGCTCCTGCTGGAGCACTCCGTCATCCTCAACGAGGTGAACCGGCTCCGCCGCCTCCAGCGCGCGCACGAGCGCAACGAGGACATGCTCGTCCACACCGGCAATCGCGCCCGGTCGTCCGCCGAGCGCGCCGCCGCGGACATTCGCGGGCTGGAAGCCGCCGCCCCACGGATGATCGACACGAGCGGCGACAGGTTCCGCATCACGCTCGGCACGCGCGACTACGACTCCCGCTCCGACGCCGCGCACGCCCTGGCCGCGTGGATGGGCGACTCCGGGCTGAAGTGGCTGCCCCGGTACGGGCACAAGGACTTCGGGATCATCGGCCGCATCTCCGGCTTCGACATCCACGTCGAGGCCCGCTCCGGGCTCACCACCCTCGATGTGACCGTCTCCCTGCCCGAGGTGTCCCGCTCGGGATTCACGATGCCGAAGGAGTCGTTCCTAGAGGCCGGGCTCGGACTCGTGCAGCGCATCGAGAACCGCGTCAGCGGCATCCCCTCCCTCCTCGACCAGGCCCGCGAAGACCTGGCAGAAGCCGAGCAGACCGTCGCTGACACCCAGCAGCGCCTGGGCCAGCCCTTCCGCCACGCCCAGGCCCTCGCCGACGCCGAGGAAGACCTCGCCCGCGTCGAGTCCCAGCTCGCCGCGATGCAGGACGAACCCGCACCCGAGCCCGCCGCGCCAGAGTCCGAGCCCGTCGAGCTGACTATCGAAGCCGTGCGCGCCTACGAACCGAACCTCGGGTCGCGGGAGGGTGCGGGGCGTGAGCCCGCGGCCCCATTCGTCCCCGCGCCGCCCCCGGCCGCGCCGCCGGGCAACGCCCCGCGGCTGTAGCTCAGCGACACTCCGGGCCGAGCCCGTCGATGATCGTGGCGGGGTCGGCGATGATCTGCTCGCAGCGCAGGCAGCGCGCACCGCGAAAGATCACCTCCGGTTCGCCGTGGATTCCTTGCTCGGGCGCGATGTCGTAGAGGTCCGCGTGTGCGGCGAACAGGCGCGGATGGTTCTTGGCGATGGAGGCGTGGAATTGCGCGGGCGTGGTCGGCGGGTTGAGCTGACGCTCGACGAACAGGTCGATCACCGTCGAGTAGGCATCGCGGGTGAGCCGCGCGGCGAGGAACAGATCGGGGTTCACCGCCGAGATGCCGACGCTAGCAAGATCGTCCAGCCCGTAGTCGTCCACATCCTCGGTGATCAGGAACCGCGCGCCCGCGGCCGCAGCATCGGCAAGGATCTGCCGATCCGCGCCCTTCGTCCCTCCGAAGCGTTCCGCACCCGTGCCGGTCGGCCCGAGCAAGACGTCGAATCGCTCCCGGACACTCGACGGCGGCAACGCCCTCGGGCGCATGTGCACCTGGGCCTCCCGCTCGGCAGCCCGGCTCCAGAAGGCGCGGAAGCCGCTCGGCACCCCGCCGACGACCAGCAGAGTCCGAGTGACGGGCTTAGCGATGATGTTCGCGTCCAGGAGAACGCGCGTCAGCTCACTGATCGCCGAAGAGGTCGTCACGGAGTTCATCGCGCGTCAGCTCCACGAGGTCGCCCATCGTCTTGCGCCAGTACCGCTCGAACTCCTCGTAGGGGATGCGATTGCGATTGCCGACCTTGACCGCGCGAATCTCCCCCGCCTTGATCTTCCGCGAGATGGTGGGACGAGACACGCCCATCGCGTTGGCGACCTGCTCGGGGGTCATCATGCGGCGCTTGGCCGTCAGCGTCACCGTCTCCCCATCGGCTGCCGCCTGCTGCACATACGCGGCGACCTGCTCCAGCCAAGCCGGGCGCGCCCCGGCGCTGGAGCGCACATCCTCCGGGTTGATCGTCAAGCTCGTCATGGTCATGACCCCATCCTACCTCCACCTGCACACTCTGGACAATACAAGTGTTCATATGGCATCCCCTTCTTGAGCCTTACAGTTCATGCGTCGATGCCCGCGAACGCCTCGTCGAGCGCGTCAGCCGCGACCTCGACGATGAGGTCGGGACGCTTCGCGTAGTGCCCTTCCGTGATGTCGGTACTGCTGTGCCCGAGCAGGTCGCGTGCGACCTCGACGCCAGCCGTGTCCGATACCGCGGCAGCGACGGCCTTGCGGAGACTGCGGAAGGTGAGATGCTCGGCGTCGACCCCAATAGCCAACAGTTCCGGCTCGAACTCGCGGCGGAACATCCTGAGCAACTCGCCGACTGCGCTGGGGTCGCGCGGACGGCCGCGCTCGGTCGTGAACAGCACGTCGTCTGGATTCCGCTCGGAGTCGGGAACGTGGCTCGCCACGAATTCGCTCAGTACCTTCGCCGCGAACTTCGGAACGCGAACCCAACGCTTCTGCCGCTCCGCCTTGGGTGAGTCCTGACGGAACAGGCCGCGGGACTTGGTGCGCACCATCGTCCCGCCGACCCAGACGAGCGCCTCCATCGTGAGGCTTCCATCCGGTTGTTCCACCGCCTCGAACCGCACGTCCTGGAACCGGATCGCAATCGGTTCCGCTGTCCGCTCGGAGGTGCCGAGCGTGATGAGGATGTAGTCGGCGAGCAGCTTGTAGTTAGGCCGTCGACCCACCGGATACCGCTTCCGGTGCCGCTCGGGCCACACCTCGCGGATGAGGTGGAGGATGTACTTGACCTGCACCGCGTCGAGTTCGAAGTACACCGTGTCCGGCTCGTCCGCTCGTCTGGTCGCACGGATCGGGTTCGCCACGACGACCGCCCCGTACCGTGTGTTCTGGATCGACCCGGCAGCCGAGAAATGCCCCTGCTGGATCGCCCAGTCGAACATGAGCGACATCACGTTCCGAACCTTGTTCGCGGTCGTCACCGACTTCTCCCGTGCGATGTCCATAAGCAGCCCATCAGCACGGTCGGCAGTGATGTCGGCGATGGGGATGGCCCCAGCGCGCGGGATGACATGCGCGCGCACCACCGAGGCGTAGCCATCGACGGTCTGCTCGCGGCGCTGGCGCAGCACCCGCGGATCGTCGTCGTGGTACGCCGTCTTCAGCCACGTCGTCGCCAGCTCAGCGACGGTCATGAGCTGTGTTCGTCGCGCCAGGACTCGACCGACGGCGACATCAGCCGCTTCCTGCAACGCGGTCAGAGCCTCAGCCTCGGTCGCTCCGCTGCCGCTGGGACGACGCTCTTGCCCGTTGCCGTCATAGACCCGCGCTCGCGCGATGACCAGGCCGTTCGGCTCAACGGTGTAGGTCACCTTGCCAAGTTCGCCGAGCGCGCGCTTCGGCCGAGCCATCAGTCGCCCGCACTTTCCGTCGGGGCCACGATCCGCCCCGTGATGAACGCCTCGACATCCTCATCGCGGTAGCGAACGTTGTGCGACGAGAGCGCGACGAACGGCAACCCGAGACCTCGGCTGCGCGCACGCTCTGTCCGCCAGTCAGCGAGCGTCCTGATCGGGATGCCCGTGTACTCCGCAAGCTCCTGCGGAGTCCAGAGGCGGGGGCGGGCGTCGCTCATACCAATGAGGTAGGCGGCACCACCCGTCGACCTCCAGCGAACCCCGTAGGACGGCCAAGAATCGAGTAAACGGACGGGTTCTCGGACAGCCGCAGCAGCGACCCCACCCATGCTCACCATTGCACTTCCCTGTGTTTGCAGGGAAGTGTGAGCCTGCGGAACCCCCTCCGGTTCTCAGATCCTCAAGCCGAGCTGTACTTCGGCGTCTGAGCGACACCCGCACGAAGAGCCCGTCGGCACCGCGCCGGCGGGCTCTTCGCCGTCGTGCGGCGCTCCCTCAGACTGCTTTCCCAGCGGAAGCGCCTCGCGGACGATGCCGCGTGCTCCGTAGGATCGTCGCGTCGCTCTCCCCCGCGCACCACCCCGGCCGCGGGCAGGCAACGACAGAGACGAGGATCCATGTTCGCCGTCACCACCAATGACGTCCCCGGTTACCGCATCACGAAGGTGCTCGGCGAGGTGATGGGCTTGACCGTTCGCTCGGCGAACTTCGGCCAGAACTTCACCGCCGGCTTCCGCTCGCTCGCGGGCGGTGAGATGCCCGAATACACGAAGGTCATCTACGAGTCGCGCTTCGAGGTGATGCAGCGGATGTGGGCGGAAGCGCAGCAGCGGGGCGGCAACGCCGTCGTCGCGATGCGTTTCGACTCAGGAGCCATCGGGAGCTTCACAGAGTTCTGCGCCTACGGCACGGCCGTCGTCGTGGAGCCGATCGACCCGCCCCAGGGGTGAGCGCGGCACGGCGGCCGAGCGACGGGAGAGTGTGGTGGTCGACGCGTCGCGCCCGCTAGATTGAGCGCACCCGATAGCGTTACGCACCAACCCGGAGGTGCCCGTGGGCGTGCTCTCCCGCCGCCAGTTCCTCGCCGTCGTCGGCGGTCTCGCGGCCGCCGGTGCGCTGCCGGGCGACCAGTTGGCGCAGGCTCTGGCGACGGCGCCGCCGCGCGCGGCGATCGCCGAGTCTCCGTCGACGCTCGCTCGCACGATCCTGCAGGGCGCGGTGCAGAAGGGGTCCTACCGAGGGCTCGTGGCCGGTCCGGGTGAACCCCATCTGCCGCGCCTCGACGTGCTCCGTCGCGGCGCGACGGCCGGACGCGCGGCATCCCGTCGATCGCTGCTCTACCTCGCGCACCTGTCGGACATGCATGTGATCGACGCACAGTCCCCAGGCCGGATCGAGCCGATGATCGTCCAAGACCATTCGGCGTGGGGCTCGGCGTTTCACCCGCAGGATCCGCTCAGTCCGCACGTGATCGCGGCGATGACGAAGTCGATCTCGGACCTGCGCTACAGCCCGGTGACCGGCGCGCCCATGGATGCCGCCGTCGTCACCGGAGACAGCGCCGACATGCACTCTCATCGCGAGCTGCGTTGGTACATCGACCTCCTCGACGGCCTGAGCGTCGACCCGCGCACGAGCGACACGTTCCAGGGCGTGCAGGCGTGGGCTGAGGCCGTCTGGGCCTACCGTCCCGCTGATCCAACCGGCGGTGCGTTCGGCGCCTACGGGTTCCCCACGCTGCCGACTCTGCTCGACGAGGCCATCGCCCGCCCGGTCGCCTCGGTGGGCCTTCCCGCACCCTGGTACGCCGTGTACGGCAATCATGAGACCTTGTTGCTGGGCACCTTCGATCTGGACACCCAACTGCGTGCCCTGGCAGTGGGCGGTCGCAAGTCCTACACGCTGGAAGCGACCGCCGCGATGGCTTTGGGCGGGTACGCCGCGCGCACCAGCGCCGTCCAACAGACGCTCGACGCGTGGGGGCTCGAGCTCGGGCTGCGTCCGGGTTTCAAGGCCGTGCCCGCCAACCGCGACCGTGCACTCTTCACCCAGCAGGAGTTCATGCAGGAGCATTTCCGCACCGCCGATCGCCCCGGTCCCGTGGGGCACGGGTTCACCGACCACAACCTCAGCACCGGCGAGACGTGGTGGAAAGCGGACCTGTCCGCCAACGTGCGGGTCTTCGGGCTCGACACGTGCAATCAGGTCGCCGGCCCCGACGGTGCGGTCCCGAAGAATCAGTTCGACTGGCTTGAGGCCGAGCTTGCCGCGGCGACGAAGGAGCGCCGCCTGGCCATCGTGCTCAGTCACCACAACAGCGACACGCTCGAGAACCGCGCTCAGCGTCCCGGTCAGGACGAGGTGCTGCTCGGAGCGGACGAGTTCGTGGCGATGCTCACGCGGTTCCCCGTCGTCGTAGCATGGCTGAACGGGCACACGCACCTGAACCAGATCCTCGCGCATCCCGCCCCGACCGGTGGCGGCTTCTGGGAGATCACCACGGCATCCTGCATCGACTTCCCGCAGCAGCAGCAGACCGTCGAGCTCGTCGACAACCGCGACGGCACGCTCTCGCTCTTCACGACGGTCGTCGACCATGCGGCCGATCCGGTTCCGGGAAGCGGCGGCGACTACCTGGCGCTCGCGTCACGGAGCCGGGAGCTGGCGTCCAACGACTGGGCCGAGACGCCGCTCATGCGACGCGGCTCACCGCTCGACCGCAACACCGAGCTGCTGCTTCCTGCGCCGTTCGATCTCGCCACCATCAGCGACGCGGCGTTGGAGACGCAGCATCTGACCGCTCGTGCCCGCATTCTCGCGCACGAAGGAGCTCTGTCGTGACCTCGCGCCCGTCACGCGCCCTGGTCGTGGTCGCCGCGGCATCCGTGGTCGGCGCCCTGACCGGGTGCTCTCAGGTCGCTGCTCTCGCCCCGGTCGGCGGCAACGCACTCGCCGAGGTGCGCTTCGGAGCGAACGACGTCCTGCAGCAGAAGAACATCGCCGTGCTGACCGCGCCGGTCTGCGCGCTGGCGGAATCCGGACCGGTTGTCACCTGTTCCGGGACCAGCATCGATGGTCGGCAGATCACGGTCACCTCGAGCGTCGCATCCGACGCGCAGCTGGTCGTCGCCGTCGGCGGCGAGACGATCTTCTCCGGCGCGCTGACCGAGGTGCTCGACGAGGCGGCTCGCGGATGAGCATGTTGCGCTCCCGGGCACGTCGCGGCGTCCTGGCTGCACTCGTGGTCACGTCGCATGGCGGCTTGCAGGCCGCGTTCGTCGCCGTGGCGCCCCGGCTGCCGCTGGATGCCGGAGCGATCGCCCTCGCCGCCGCATCCGCACTCGTGATGCTCGTGGCCGCCGCTGCCCTGTGGACACTTGCCCTGCGCGCGGTGGCCCGTGGCACGCTCCTGACGCTTTTCATCGTGGGGCTCGTCGTCGGAGCATCCGCCGTCGTGGCACCCGTCGCGCTCCCGGTCGTCGTCGCGCTCGCGAGCCCGCTCATCGCGGTGGGCTCGCCATCCACGGCAGCAGCGATCGCGCGTCGGCATCCGTGGCGCACGCTGGCCTGGCTGATCGTGACGGATGTCGCGGTCGTGCTGGCGATGACCGTCGCGATGCTGCTCGGGCTGCTCTCCCCCGGTGCGCCCGGGGCTGCGCTGGCCTGGGTGCTGATCGGTGTCGGCGCCGTCGGTCTGATCGGCGCCTGGGTGCGATGGGCAGGTGCGAGGACCTCGCCGGGGCCGGCTCAGCCGTAGAACAGCTTCTCGAAGTCGCGGCGCGCCCGTCGCGCCGTGCGCAGCCACTCCTCCTCCACCAGGGTCGCCGAGCGCGCCGGATACTCCAGGAGCCGCCCGATGCCGTCCAGCTTGCCGCGGTCGGTCGGCAGCACGTCGCTCGTCTGCCCCGACAGCAGCGTGTTCGCCGACCTCAGCCGACTGGCCAGGCGCCACGCGTCGTGCAGGCGCTGCGCGGCGGCATCCGGCACCAGCCGGGCCGCGCGTGCCGCTTCGAGGGCCTCGAGGGTCGACGTCGTCCGGAGGGGCGGGACATCGTGCGCGTGTTCGTGTTGCAACACCTGCACGAGCCATTCGACGTCGCTCAGGCCGCCGGGCCCGAGCTTGAGGTGACGTGCGCGATCGACGCCCTGTGGGAGGCGCTCGTTCTCGACACGGGCCTTGATGCGCTTGATCTCCCGCAGATCCTGCACCGCAGGCCGCGCGGGGTAGCGCACCTCGTCGGCGAGGGCCATGAAACGGTTGATGAGTTTCACGCTGCCAGCGACGCCGCGGGCCCGCAGCAGCGCCTGCGCTTCCCAGGACAGCGACCAGCGGCGGTAGTACTCGGTATACGAGTCGAGCGAACGCACCAGCGGCCCGTTGCGCCCCTCGGGCCGCAGATCGGCGTCGAGATCGAACGGAACGCGGTGGTCTTCGGAGTACGAGCGCAGGCCGCTGACGAGTTTGATCGCCAGATCGTGGGCGCGCTGCGGATCGATCCCGTTGGCTTCGTAGACGTACAGGACATCGGCATCCGATCCGAAGCCGAGCTCGGCGCCGCCGAAGCGCCCCATCGCGATGACGGAGAAATCAAGGGAGGCGTCCTGCGGAGCGACGATCTCGCGCCGGACGGCACGGAGAGTGGCCTGAATGGTCACCTCGCTGACCGTCGTGAGACCCTGTGCCAGCTCGTCGATGGTGAGGGTGCCGAGGATGGCGCCGAAGGCGAGGCGCAGCAGTTCGCGCCGACGCAGCGCGCGCACCGCTCGCATGGCGTCGCCGACCGTCTCGTGGCGTGTCTGGATCGCCCGCGCCTCCTCCTGCAGCGCGTGCCCGCCGCGCGGACGCAACTGCTCGTCTGAGTCGAGCCAGGCCACCGACTCAGGGATCCACTCCATCAGCTCGCCGATGTACCGCGAACCCGACAGCACGCGCGTGAGACGCTCGGCCGCCCCGGAGGAGTCCCGCAGCATGCGCAGGAACCAGGGTGTGTCGCCCAGGCGCTCGCTGATGCGTCGGAAGGCCAGCAGACCGTAGTCGGGGTCGACGCCGTCGGCGAACCAACGGATCATCACCGGCATGAGGTGACGCTGGATCGTCGCCTTCCGGCTCAGCCCGCCGGTGAGAGCGCCGATGTGCCGGAGGGCCCCCGCCGGATCGTGGAATCCGATCGCCGCCAGCCGGTCGTGCGCCTGATCCGGCGACAGCTGATGCTCGTCGGAACTGAGCGCCGCCACCGCAGACAGCAGCGGACGGTAGA
Source organism: Microbacterium sp. SCN 69-37 (assembly GCF_001724435.1). Lineage (NCBI taxonomy): Bacteria > Bacillati > Actinomycetota > Actinomycetes > Micrococcales > Microbacteriaceae > Microbacterium > Microbacterium sp. SCN 69-37. Next base: position 17,534 of record NZ_MEEL01000022.1, on the reverse strand, counting down.
ACAGACGCACGTGGATCTCGCGGACCTCGCGCTTGATCCCTTCCCACAGCGCCCACACGGCGGGCCCGGTCTCGGCCAGCCCGGAGGAGCGGGCCAGCACACGTAGGCCCTCGGGGTGCTGCGGCATCAGGTGGGTTCGTCGAAGATCCTTCAGCTGCATGCGATGTTCGAGTACGCGCAGCATGCGGTAGTCGCGGGAGAAGGTCGCGGCATCCTCACGGCCGATGTAACCGGCGCCCGCGAGGGCCTCCAGCGCGTCGAGCGTGCCACGCTGACGAATGCTGTCGTCGGTCAGTCCGTGTACGAGCTGCAGCAGCTGCACCGTGAACTCGATGTCGCGGATGCCGCCGGGTCCGAGCTTGAGTTGATAGGCGACGTCGGCGGGAGGGATGTGCTCGGTGACGCGTTCACGCATGCGCTGCACGCTGTCGACGAAGTTCTCCCGGGCAGCGCTCGTCCAGATCTTCGGCTGGACGGCGGCGACGTATGCGTCGCCGAGCATGCGATCACCCGCGAGTGGACGGGCCTTCAAAAGGGCTTGGAACTCCCAGCTCTTGGCCCACCTGTCGTAGTACGACAGGTGCGAGTCGAGCGTGCGGACGAGGGCGCCCTGTTTGCCCTCGGGCCGCAGATTCGCATCCACCTCCCACAGCGGGGGCTCGATCTCCATTCCCGAGATGCCACGCATCGTCTGGACGGCGAGTCGCGTGGCGATGTCGATGACGCGGCTCTCCCCCACCTGCTCGACGAGCTCATCCGAGCCGCCGCCGACGAAGATCACGTCGACATCACTGACGTAGTTGAGCTCTCGAGCGCCGGTCTTGCCCATCCCGATGATCGCCAGCCGTGTGGCGGAGACCTGCTCCCGGGGGAACAACCCGGAGCCCGGCGCACCGCCGGCGACGCGGGTGCGCGCCACGCAGAGAGCTGCCTCCAGAGCCGCCCCGGCCGCGTCCGCAAGGCTTGCGGCCACCGACGCCAGGACGTCGACCCCATCCTCGGCGCCGAGATCATACGTCGCGATGCGTGCGAGCATGCGGCGGTAGCGCACGCGCAGCGCCACCCACGCGCTCTCATCGCCCGTGGCGGCGAAGCCATCGGCATCCGCTCTCACAGCGTTCGTGAGCTCTGCGCGAAGTTCGTCGGCCGTCGGCAGCGGCGCACCCGCACCCGTGAGATGAGCCAGCTCGTCGGGATGGCGCAGGTAGAAGTCCGCGAAGCCGCTCGAGGCGCCGAGCAGCCGCCAGACGCTCGAGGAGACGCGACGCAGGGCGCCTCCGACGGCCGGTGCGTCACGTCGTGCGATGCGCGCCAGCGCCGACAGAGCGGCGTCGGGGTCGCCCGCTTCCGCAGCCCCGCGCAGAATCTCCTGCCGGTCCATCGCGAGCGCATCGACCAGCTCGGTCAGCAGTGCGTCGGCGTCGCCGAGCTCACCGAACCCGTCGCGCGCCAGCTGTGTGAGAACCGACGTGCGCTCGTTCGAGGACACGGCTCAGAGCATCTCCAGGTTGCTCTTCAGCTCGAACGGCGTCACCTGCGCGCGGTACTCCTGCCATTCGCGGCGCTTGTTGAGCAGCACGTAGTTGAACACCTGCTCGCCGAGGGTCTCTGCGACCAGCTCCGACTCCTCCATGTACTCGAGGGCGTGGTCCAGGCTCGCGGGCAGTTGCGCGTAGCCGAGCGCGCGGCGCTCGGAATCCGTCAGCGACCACACGTTGTCCTCGGCCTCGGGAGGAAGCTCGTATCCCTCCTCGATGCCCTTGAGGCCGGCGGCCAGCATGAGAGCGAAGGCAAGGTAGGGGTTGGCCGCAGAGTCCAGCGCCCGGTACTCGACGCGCGTGGATTGTCCCTTGTTCGGCTTGTACATGGGGACGCGCACGAGGGCGGAGCGGTTGTTGTGGCCCCAGCAGATGAAGCTCGGGGCTTCGTCACCGCCCCAGAGGCGCTTGTACGAGTTCACGAACTGGTTCGTGACGGCGGCGATCTCGTTCGCGTGGGTCAGCAGACCGGCGATGAACTGTCGGCCCGTCTTGGAGAGCTGGTACTGCGCGCCCTCCTCGTAGAAGGCGTTCTGGTCGCCCTCGAACAGCGACATGTGGGTGTGCATGCCGCTGCCGGGCTTGCCGGAGAGGGGCTTCGGCATGAACGTCGCGTAGACGCCCTGCTCGATCGCGACCTCTTTGACGACCGTCCGGAAGGTCATGATGTTGTCGGCGGTGGCGAGGGCGTCCGCGTAGCGCAGATCGATCTCGTTCTGACCGGGGCCGCCCTCGTGGTGGCTGTACTCGACGGAGATGCCGAGGTCTTCGAGCATCCGCACGCTGCGGCGGCGGAAGTCGTGCGCCGTGCCTCCGGGCACGTTGTCGAAGTATCCGGCCGAGTCGACCGGCTCGGGACCCTCGGCGCCGAACGACGACGACTTGAGCAGGTAGAACTCGATCTCGGGATGCGTGTAGAACGTGAACCCGGCATCCGCCGCCTTCGCGAGCGTGCGCTTGAGCACGTGACGGGGATCGGCGACCGCCGGCTGCCCGTCGGGGGTCGTGATGTCGCAGAACATGCGACCCGTGGGGTCGATCTCCCCGCGCCACGGAAGAGTCTGGAACGTCGTCGGGTCGGGGTGCGCCAGAAGGTCCGACTCGTAGGAGCGCGTGAGTCCTTCGATCGCCGAGCCGTCGAAGCCGAGTCCCTCGGTGAACGCCCCTTCGACTTCGGCCGGAGCGATCGCGACCGACTTCAGGGTGCCGATCACATCGGTGAACCAGAGGCGGACGAACTTCACGCCCCGCTCTTCGATCGTGCGCAGTACGAAGTCCCGCTGCTTGTCCATCGCGTCCTCTCAGATGCCGCTTCTCAGATGCCGCTTCGAAGGGAAGCCGGGCCCACGCCCAGACTATCGGTCCCGGCTCGTGTCCGACGTGTCGCCGGGCGCGCGTCAGTCGTTCTCGCGCTCGTCGTCCTCGGCCCATTCGCGAGAGCGCTGGGCGAGCAGCTGCGGAGCGTTGGCCGCCTCCTCGGCGGTGTCGAACGGGCCGGCGCGGTCGATCGCCGGCGACTCGAAGCCGCGCTCCACGGCGCCGGTGGAGAAGTTGTACCAGTACTTGTCTTCGCCTGACGTCATGGCGCGTCCTTCCTGTCGGGGCGTACGCCCACCGGTCCCGATCTGCGGGCTCTGGCTCGATCCTAACGAGCGGCACCGACGACCTGGATAGGCTGGACGCCATGACGACGAAGGCGACCCGCGCGGTCGGTGTGGACATCGGCGGAACCGGCATCAAGGGTGCCCTCGTGGATCTGGAGGGGGGAAACCTGCTCAGCGACCGCGTCAAGGTTCCGACACCGGCCGGCGCAGAGCCAGACGACGTGCTGGGCGCGGTGAAGACCGTGCTCGAGACGCTCGGCGTCAGTGATGCCGACGTTCCGCTGGGCGTCGCGTTCCCGGCGATCGTGAAGAACGGCAAGACCCTGTCGGCGGCGAACGTCGCGGAGACGTGGGTGGGCTTCGAAGCCGAGAAGTTCTTCGAGGACGGGCTGGGGCGCGAGATCCACTTCGCCAACGATGCCGACGTCGCCGGTGTGGCCGAGGCCCGTTACGGCGCCGCGCGCGATGTGTCCGGGCTGGTGCTCTTGACGACGCTCGGTACGGGCATCGGCACCGCGATGCTCTACAACGGCGTGCTCATCCCGAACGCGGAGCTCGGTCACCTGCAGCGCGCCAACCACGGCAAGGATGCCGAGGCGTGGGCCGCGTACTCGGCGATGGAGCGCGACGCGCTGACGTGGAAGGGGTGGGCGAAGCGCCTGCAGTGGTATTACAGCTACCTCGAGTTCCTGCTCAGCCCCGACCTGTTCATCGTGGGTGGCGGCGTCTCGAAGCACGCCGACGAGTTCCTCCCGATGCTGACGCTCACGACACCGATCGTGCCCGCGACGCATCGCAACAACGCCGGCATCATCGGCGCCGCCGCGCTGGCCGTCTGACAGACGGGGGCGAATGGGCCGGCCTGTACGCCGGGTTCTGTCCGGGAGCTGACGCTCCGTGGACGGTCATCTCTCTCGGCGACACGTTGCCGTGCCGCTCCAGCGGCCTACCCGGGGACTCGGCGAGCCGCGTCGGCATCCCCTGTCTGGCCTTGCTCCGGGCGAGGTTTACCGTGCGGATCGTGTCACCACGATCCCGGTGGTCTCTTACACCACCCTTTCACCCTTACCTCGGAACTCCGACGAGCGGAGTCCGGGGCGGTCTGCTCTCTGTGGCACTGTCTCGCGGATTGCTCCGGGTGGGTGTTACCCACCGCCCTGCCCTGTGGAGCCCGGACGTTCCTCGGTGCGGGTCACCCCGCCACGCGACCGTCCAGCCGACCCATTCGCGATCTCGATCCTACTGGTCGGTGCCGAGTGATCGTGATACGGTGTCGCCACGAGACCCGGCTGGGGGGTTTGGGCTCGCATCGCCTGGGGGAGGCAATCATCATGCGTAAGTACGCACTGTCCGCTGTTCTCGCTGTCCTGCTGCTGTCGGGAGGTGCGACCGCTGCGGCCGCCGCCGATACCGACGGCTACGGGCCCGACACACCGCCGGCGCCGACGTTGGTCGGCACGATGGTCGCACCGTCCTGCGAATCCGATGTTCCGTGGATCAACTACTCGATCGTCATGAACGACCCGGGCGGACTCGTCACGAGTCACACGGCCCTTATCGTGCTGAGCGACGGCAACCAATCCACGACCATCCCGCTCGGTGAGCTGGTGAACGGGCGGCTATCGGGGCGCGTGCTCTGGCCCGGCGCGTCCGTCGACGCGAACGGCGTCGGCAACGGATGGCCCGGATGGGCGTTCGAGAACGGCCAGTGGGTCGCGTCATCGGGCAACTTCGCCTGGACTCGCGGTGACATCTCCGCCGTGGTCGAGGTGAACCCGTCGCTGCGCGTCGCTCTGTCGTACCCGCCGTCCACGTCGGCGTGCCTGACAGACCCGGCCGGTGTGGGAACCTCGGGAGCCGTCGCAGCGGCCGGCATGTCGCTGCCGGCGACGGGAGGCAACATCGCCGCGGTGCTTCCGCTCCTCGGCGGGGCGGTCGTCCTGGTCGTCGGTGGAGGCGTCCTGCTGTACGTGCGCCGCACCCGTCGCGCCCGTGACTGACGCGACCACCGGCTCACCGGAGCATCGCGAGAACGCCCGCCGGCGTCCCCGCCGGCGGCGCGTCGCGGTCGTCCTCCTGATCTCCGTGGGCGTCGTCGTGGTCGGGGCCGCATGGCTCGGCATCCGCGGGTGGATGGCGAAAGGCGACCTCGATGACGTCGCGGCGCTGCAGCCGCGGCTGAGCTCAGCGATCGCCGCGGGTGACGCCGGTGCGCTCAGTGCCGTCGTGACCGACGCCGAACAGCACGCGCGTCGCGCCGCCGAGTTGACGACCGACCCGATCTGGCGAGCCACCGAGGCCGTCCCGGTCGTCGGCGCCAACACCGCCGCGGTGCGGATCGTCGCGGAGAGCATCCGCGACATGGCCGCCGCTGCCCAACCGGTGCTGCGCCAGGCGGCGCAGCCGCACGACGGGCAGGGCGGGCTCGACCTGTCGGCGGTATCGGCGGCCGCGCAGCCGCTGGACGAGTTCGCTGCGGTCTTCTCGCGTGTCGACGAATCACTGACGGGAATGTCGACCGACGATCTGGTCGAGCCCGTGGCGACGGCGACCGCGCGGATCCGCGCGGCGGTCGCCGCGGCCGCGCCGACGGTGGCGGAGGCAGCCTCTGTGGCGCAGATCATGCCGGCGATGCTGGGAGCGCACGGGGCTCGAACGATTCTGGTGATGGTGCAGAACTCTGCCGAAGTGCGCACCGGTGGAGGCATCACGGGCTCGTTCATCCTGCTGAGCGCCGACGGCGATCGGCTCGAAGTGCTCGACCAGGTCGACTCGAGTGTCTTTCCGCATCGGGAGACGCCGATCACCGAGCTGCCCGCCGATCTCGTCGCTCTCTACGGCCAGGCTCCGGGGCGATTCGTCATGAATGCGACCATGACCGCCGACTTCGCCCTGAGCGCCCGGCTTGCGTCGACCTGGTGGCAGTCGATCGGCCGTCCAGCTCCGGATGCCGTGATCGCCATCGACCCTGCGGTCCTCACCGCGATGCTCACGATCACGGGGCCGATCACCCTCACCAACGGCACGGTCGTCGATCCGGCGGATGTAGTCGGTGACGTGCTCGTCACGCCGTATCTCGACAAGACCCCCGCGGAGCAGACGGCGGTCCAGCGCGACATTTTCGATCGGCTCTTCGCTCAGATCACGTCTTCCCCCATCGACCCCTTCCGCTGGGTGGGAGCATTCGCGAAGCCGATCGCCGACGGACGCATCTCGATCTTCAGCACACACAGCGATGAACAGCTCGCCGTGGCCCACGGAGCGTTCTCGGGAACGCTGGGGAGATTCCGGGACGCGGGGCCGGATGCCGTGGGCGTCTACTTCAACGATGCGACGACGGGGAAGATGGACACGTTCCTCCACGTTGATCTCGCGCCGTCCGTGCGGGACTGTCGGGCAGATGGCGCCGCCGACGTGACGGTGGCCGTGACCCTCACGAGCGCGGCGCCGGCAGAGGCGCGCACCTTCGCAGCGTCGATGACCGGCGCCGCCAACCCTGCCGCTCCCGGAGACATCACGACCGACGTGACGGTGATGGTCCCCCGCGAGTGGTTCATCGCGGGTGTCACGCTCGACGGTGCGCACGTCGCTGCGACCGCCGCGGACGGGAGTGACGCCGCCGCCTCGCTGGCACGGGTGACACTGCGTCCCGGTGAGCAGAAGACGCTGACGTTCGCGTTCGTGGCGAAGAACGGGGCGCAGCTGCGGCCCACGCTCGTTCACACCCCGATGATGAACGAGGTCGGTGTCGCCGAGGCAGCACGCACGGGGTGCGGCTGAGCGCTTCGGGCGAGCAGGACACCGCGGTGGTGTCAGCTCTTGGCCGCATCCTGCGCGACACGAAGATCGAGGGGGAAGTCGATCGGGAACCCGCCGAACAGCAGCCGCGCCGCGCCGTCGGCGGCCTGACGCACGGCGTCTGCAACGGCGTCGGCGTAGACGACAGGCGTGTGGACGATGATCTCGTCGTGCAGGAAGAACGCCAGGTGCGGGCGCCTCTCGAACACGGCGGCAGAGTTCCGCGCCGCATCGTTCGCGTCGACCGACGGGAGCGCCGCCAGCCGACCACGGAGGTCGGCGAGCCACGCGAGCGCCCACTCGGCTGCGGTGCCCTGCACGACGAAGTTGCGGGTGAAACGCCCGCGATCGCGCGCGGCGCGACGTGCTCGGGTGCGATCTGTCTCGGCTGCCTCCGGCAGAGCTGCGGCGGCCTGGATGTCGCGCCAGTGCGCCGATGCCCGGGGGCTGGTCCGTCCGAGCCAGGTCGATACCACACCGCCCTGCTCCCCCGTCGCCGCCGCGGCATCCACGAGGCCCATGGCGCGGGGGTAGGCGCGCCGCAGGGCAGGCACCAGCCGTCCGCTGTCGCCCGTCGTCGCGCCATACATCGCCCCCAGCACGGCGATCTTCGCCTCCTGACGCGTGTGGACGACACCGCTGTTGACGATGCCCTCGTACAGGTCCTGTCCGCGCGCCGCGGCGGCCAGTGCTTCGTCCGAGGACATCGCCGCGAGAACCCGGGGCTCGAGCTGAGCCACGTCCGCGACGACGAGTGTCCACCCGGGGTCCGCGCGTACGGCGGGACGCAGTTGGCGCGGAATCTGCAGCGCTCCTCCCCCGGACGATGCCCACCTCCCGGTGACCACGCCGCCGGGGACGTACACGGGACGGAACCGACCGTCCGGGGCCCACTCGTCGAGCCACCCCCAGCCGTTCGCGCTCATCAGCCGCGTCAGCTTCTTGTAGACGAGCAGCGGCGCGATCGCGGGATGGTCGTACTCCGCGAGCTCCCACCGGCTCGTCGAGTCTGCGCTGATGCCGACACGATGAAGGCTGCGCAGCAGCTTGGGCTGCGAGTCGAGGTTGGCGGTCGGGTCTTGGAGCGCGGCACGGACTCGCGCCGCGGCCTCACGCACGCGTTCGGGCTGCTCTCCCGGCGGCGGTCGCGTACCGAGCGTCTCCTCGAGGATGCGCTCGTGCGTCCGACGATCCCACGGCAGTCCGGCGCTGTGCATCTCGACTGCCAAGAGTGCGCCGGCGGATTCCGCAGCCACGAGCAGGCGCAATCGTGCGGCGTTAGATGAGCCGCGTATCGCCAGCTGCTGCCGGCGGAATTCGGCGAGCACCTCCTCCGGATCATCCGGGACGCCGGTGGGTGATGTTCCCTCGACGTCGAACAGGGTCGGTGCTGTCACCGGCTGCACCTCTTCCGTGCCGGCGACATCCCACTGCGTCGCCGCCCGGAGTGCATTGGCGTCGGCGACGAGCGCGCTGCGGCGGAGGATCGCGTGGGCCAGGCGAAGATCGTGACAGCGCGCGACCAGCGACGGTGTCGCCAGGATGCCGGGATACCAACGGTTCGTCTCCGACCACACCCACCGGGTGCCTGCGTCATCGGCGTCCCACCAGCCTTCGCGCGGGCGGCGTTGCACGTGTGTGACGTCGAGGTCGGCGTCGATCGTCGTGATGACGACGTCCTCTCCCTCGCGCGCCACGAGACGCCAGCGCGGCGCGATCGCAGCCGTGCTGCTGATCGTCACAACCCCGATTCGTCGGTGCGCACCAGGATCGCACCGCACTCCGGGCAGGTCACGATGTCATCGTCGGATGCCTGTCGTATCGTCTGCAGGTCAGTTCCGGAGAGGACCATGCGGCACGCCTCGCAGGTCTTTCGATGCAGCAGACCGGCCCCGACGCCGCGGGCGGCGAGACGGTCGTACATCGCCAGCAGGTCGGCGGGCACGCGCGCGGCGACCGCCGCGCGGTCACGCGACGCCGCCTCCCCTCGGGCGGTGGCCGCCGCGACGGCTTCCTTGGCCTCTGCGCTGAGGCGAGTGCCTTCCTCGTTCACCGCGGCGATCGTCGATTCCTGTGCGGACACGGCGCTCTGGGCGGTCTCGAGTCGCTCCATCAGTTCGAGTTGAGCGTCCTCGAGGTCGCTCTTGCGCTTGGCGAGCGAGACCAGTTCGTGCTCGAGTCCCTGGGCCTCCTTCGCGTTCGCCGACGACGCGAGTCGTTCGGTGTCGCGGGCCGCTCGCGCATCGACCACGGCGACGTCCGACTCCACGCGGGCGAGTTCGGCGGTGATGTCGTCACGTCGTCCCAAGAGTGTCGTCAGTTCCGCCGACAGGCTCTGACGGCGAGCGAGCAGCTCCTGAACGCGGCCCGCCTGCTCGGGAGTGCGACGGGCGTGCTCGGCGGCGCGGATCGCACCGTCGAGGCTCGCGAGTTCGAGCAGGAGCTGCTGGTCTGCGGGTCGGGACTTCACGGTCCCAACCTACCGCGACACGTGGACAGTCCGTCCCGTGCGCGCTCGCGCCGCACTAGCATGACCACACCGACGGCGGCGCTGCGAGGGCGTCGTTCGTTTTCGCAGAGGAGACATCATGAGCCTGATGCGCACGAAGTCGATCGAGCGCTCCATCGCCGACACCGAGGAGCCCGAGTTCCGGCTTCGCAAATCGCTGTCGGCTCTCGATCTCACCGTCTTCGGCGTCGGCGTCGTGATCGGCGCCGGCATCTTCACGCTCACCGGTCGCGCCGCCCATGAGGTGGCCGGCCCCGCCGTCGTCGTCAGCTTCGTCATCGCGGCGATCGCATGCGCCCTGGCGGCGATGTGCTACGCCGAGTTCGCCTCCACGGTGCCGGTCTCGGGCTCCGCGTACACCTTCTCCTACGCGTCGCTCGGCGAGCTGTTCGCCTGGATCATCGGCTGGGATCTCATCCTGGAGATGTTCCTCGGTGCGAGTGTCGTGGCTCAGGGCTGGAGCGCCTACCTCGGCGTTCTCCTCGGGCAGCTCGGCATCCCACTCCCCGCGGCGATCGGCTACGGCGGCACCGTCGACGTGATGGCGATCGTCCTGGTCATCGTGCTGGGCGCCCTCATGACGCTCGGCATCCGTGAGTCGATGCGCGTCAACCTCGTGCTGGTCGGGGTGAAGCTCTTCATCGTCCTGTTCGTGATCGTCGCGGGCATCATGTTCATCAACCCCGCGAACTATGCGCCGTTCGTCCCGGATGCCGCGCCCCGCGAAGCGGCGACGGGTCTCATGCAGCCGCTGCTGCAGTTCATCTCGGGCTCGGCGCCCATGGCCTTCGGTGTCGGTGGCATCTTCGCCGGCGCAGCTCTCGTCTTCTTCGCGTACATCGGGTTCGACGTGGTCGCCACCACGGCGGAGGAGACGAAGAACCCGCAGCGTGACCTCCCCATCGGCATCATCGCCTCGCTCGCGATCTGCACACTGCTGTACTGCGCGGTGGCGTTGGTGGTCACGGGCATGGTCCGCTTCGACGAGCTCGACCCGGCAGCCGCCCTCGCGAACGCCTTCGCCTTCCACGGGCAGACGTGGATGGCGACGGTGATCTCGGCTGGAGCGGTGGCCGGTCTGACGACCGTCGTGCTCACGCTGCTCATCGGCGCGACCCGCATCATCTTCGCGATGTCGCGCGACGGCCTGCTGCCCAGCGCCTCGCGAAGGTGCACCCGACCCGCCGAACGCCCTGGCTCATTTCGATCATCGTCACCGTCATCGTCGCACTCGTGGCCGGGCTGACCCCCGTCGGCGTGCTGGAGGAGATGGTCAACATCGGCACGCTCTCGGCGTTCGTGCTCGTCTCGGTCGGAGTGGTCGTGCTCCGCCGCACCCGGCCCGACCTCACGCGCGGCTTCCGCGTCCCGTGGAGCCCGGTGCTGCCGGTCCTGGCGGCGCTCATCTGCGTGTACCTGATGCTCAACCTGACCGTGGAGACGTGGCTGCGATTCCTCGTCTGGCTGGTCATCGGCTTCGTCGTCTACTTCGCGTACTCACGTCGCCACTCGCGGCTCGGCAAGGATGGTGATCTGTACCTCAATCCCGCGGAGCCGAAGGTGGTCGGCCGCGACGGGTGAGCGCCACGACCTCGTAGACTGTCGAGGTCAGGGCCTTTAGCTCAGCTGGTAGAGCGCCACGTTTACACCGTGGATGTCGTCGGTTCGATCCCGGCAGGGCCCACTCGCCGCGGTCGCGATCCACCCCATCGAGATGTGACTAGGCTGATCCAGGATGCGTTGTCGACGCTGCACAAAGCCACGCGTATCAGAAGCCCCGTCCCTGGCATGATCTGCCAGACGAAGAAAGGTGTCTCGTGACGGTCAACGATCAGGATCCGTACTCCCAGGGCCCGCAGGACAGCGACCCCGAAGAGACGCACGAGTGGCAGGAATCGCTCCAGCAGCTCGTCGACAGCAAGGGCGCCGGGCGTGGCCGCGAAATCATGCTCAGCCTGCTCAACAAGTCGCACGAGTTGCAGCTGAACGTTCCCCAGGTGCCCACGACCGACTACATCAACACGATCGCTCCGGAGAACGAGCCCGAGTTCCCCGGTGACGAGGAGCTCGAGCGCCGGTATCGCCGGTGGATCCGCTGGAACGCCGCACTCACGGTGCACCGCGCACAGCGTCCGGGTATCGGCGTCGGCGGTCACATCTCGACCTACGCGTCGTCCGCGTCGCTGTACGAAGTCGGCTTCAACCACTTCTTCCGGGGACTGGACGATCCCCACGGCGGTGACCAGATCTTCATCCAGGGTCACGCCTCCCCCGGCATCTACGCCCGTTCGTTCCTCGAAGGACGACTGTCGGCCGATCAGCTCGACGGCTTCCGTCAGGAGAAGTCGAAGGCGCCCGACGGCATCCCCTCCTACCCGCACCCTCGCCTCATGCCGGAGTACTGGCAGTTCCCGACCGTGTCGATGGGTCTCGGCCCGATCAACGCGATCTATCAGGCGATGACCAACAAGTACCTGACCAACCGCGGCATCAAGGACCTGTCGGGCTCGCGCGTCTGGGCCTTCCTCGGCGACGGTGAGATGGACGAGGTCGAGAGCCGCGGACAGCTCCAGGTCGCGGCCAACGAGGGCCTGGACAACCTCACGTTCGTCGTGAACTGCAACCTGCAGCGTCTCGACGGCCCGGTGCGCGGAAACGGCAAGATCATCCAGGAGCTCGAGGCGTTCTTCCGCGGCGCGGGCTGGAACGTCATCAAGGTCGTCTGGGGCCGCGGGTGGGACGAGCTGTTGCAGGTGGACACCGATGGCGCGCTCGTTCGCCTCATGAACACCACCCCCGACGGTGACTTCCAGACCTACCGCGCCGAGGACGGCAAGTTCATCCGCGACCACTTCTTCGGTCGTGATGAGCGCACCGCGGCGATGGTCACCGACTGGTCCGACGAGGACATCTGGGGAAAGCTCCGCCGTGGCGGACTCGATTACCAGAAGCTCTATGCGGCCTACAAGGCGGCGACGGAGCACAAGGGCCAGCCGACGGTCATCCTCGCCAAGACCATCAAGGGCTACGGCCTCGGTCATCACTTCGAGGGGCGCAATGCGACGCACCAGATGAAGAAGATGACGCTCGACGACCTCAAGCACTTCCGTGACTCGATGCGCATCCCCGTCTCCGACGCCCAGCTCGAGGAGAACCCGTACGCCCCTCCCTACTTCCACCCCGGTATGGAAGACGAGACCATCCAGTACATGGTCGAGAAGCGGCGCGCGCTCGGCGGGTTCCTGCCCGAGCGTCGCACCCACCACGTTCCGATCAGCCTCCCGGACGACAGCGCGTACGCACTGCCGAAGAAGGGATCCGGAACGCAGGAGGTCGCCACGACCATGGCGTTCGTGCGTCTGCTGAAGGACCTGCTGCGATCGAAGGACTTCGGCAACCGCATCGTGCCGATCATCCCCGACGAGGCGCGCACGTTCGGTTTGGACGCCTTCTTCCCGACCGCCAAGATCTACAACCCGAACGGTCAGAACTACACGTCGGTCGACCGGGAGCTGCTGCTCGCCTACAAGGAGAGCCCGCAGGGCCAGATCATGCACGTCGGCATCAACGAGGCCGGAGCGGTGGCGGCGTTCACCGGCACGGGCACCTCGTATGCCACGCACGGCGAGCCGTTGATCCCGGTCTACATCTTCTACTCGATGTTCGGCTTCCAGCGCACCGGCGACGCCCAGTGGGCCGCCGCCGACCAGATGGCGCGCGGATTCATCATGGGTGCCACCGCCGGCCGCACGACGCTGACCGGTGAGGGTCTTCAGCACGCCGACGGCCACTCCCACCTGCTCGCGTCGACGAACCCGGCAACGGTGTCGTACGACCCCGCGTACGGGTACGAGATCGCCCACATCGTCCGCTCCGGCCTGGATCGGATGTACGGCGGCAACCACCCCGACCCGAACGTCATGTACTACATCACCCTCTACAACGAGCCGCTGGTGCAGCCGGCCGAGCCCGAGAGCGTCGACGTCGAGGGGATCGTCCGCGGCATCCACCGCATCTCGGAGGCCTCCGGCGACGGACACCGCGTGCAGCTGCTCGCGTCCGGCGTGGGCGTGCCGTGGGTGCTCGAGGCGCAGCAGCTGCTGCGCGAGGACTGGGGAGTGGCTGCCGATGTGTGGTCGGTCACGAGCTGGACGGAGCTGCGCCGCGACGGACTCGCCGCCGACGAGCACAACTTCCTGAACCCGCTCGCCGAGCCGCGCACGGCGTACCTCACGGAGAAGCTTCGCGACACCGCAGGCCCCGTCCTGGGCGTGAGCGACTACATGCACGCGGTCCAGGACCAGATTCGCGAGTGGGTTCCCCGCCGCTACGTCACGCTCGGTGCGGACGGCTTCGGCTTCTCCGACACCCGGGCCGCCGCGCGTCGGTTCTTCAAGATCGACGGACCGTCCATCGTCGTCCGCGCCCTGCAGGCGCTGGCCGACGAAGGGCTCGTCGACCGAGCACTGTCGGCACAGGCGATCGAGAAGTACCGCCTGCACGATGTGACGGCCGGAACGAGCGGGAACGCCGGCGGCGAAAGCTGATCGATTTGATGCCCGCCCGCCCCACCCCTCAGGAGAAGGCGGAGACACTCGCGTGGCTCCGCCGGATCTCCGGAGACCTGGCCACGGCGACCATCAAGCGGCTCGAAGAGTCGCTGCCCTGGTACGCCGACATGCCGCCGGCCCGCCGCTCGGCGGTGGGCCTGGTGGCGCAGGCGGGCATCGCGTCGTTCATCCAGTGGTACGAGGACCCGGGTTCGACGCCCTGGATCGCGGCGGACATCTTCGCCGCCGCTCCGCGTGAGCTGCTGCGCAGCGTCAGCCTCACTCAGACGCTCCAGCTCATCCGCGTGACCGTGGCCGTCACGGAAGAGCGTGTCGCCGGAAAGGCGGAGGACCTCCGCGAGAGCATCCTGCTCTTCTCGCGCGAGGTCGCCTTCGCATCGGCCGACGTGTACGCACGTGCAGCGGAGGCTCGCGGGCTCTGGGATGCGCGCCTGGAAGCTCTGGTCGTCGACTCCATCCTCACCGGCGAAGCGGACGAGGAGCTTCCCAGCCGCATCGCCGCCCTCGGGTGGCATGGTCACGGCGAGGTCGCCGTCCTCGTCGGCACCTCTCCGCCGCAGCTGGACGTCGATCATCTGCGTCGTGTGGCGCGCAAGCTGGGCGTCGATGTCCTGATCGGCGTGCAGGGATCTCGCCTCGTGCTCGTGATCGGACGCGCCGTGCTGCCCGGACGTGAGCCCGTCGCCGAAGAGCTGCCGTTCACCGAGATCGCCCTGCGCCTGGAGCCGGGCTTCGGTCCCGGCCATCTCGTGCTCGGGCCGACCGTGCCCGCATTGGTGGATGCCGGGCTGAGTGCCCGCGCCGCGTTGGCGGGCTTCGCCGTGGCCGGCGCCTGGCGCCACGCCCCCCGCCCTGTCGAAGCCGACGATCTGCTGCCCGAGCGCGCACTGGCCGGCGACTCGATGGCCAAAGCGACCCTCGTGGAGCGCATCTACCGACCTCTGCAGGCGCACTCGGCCGATCTGGTGGCCACCCTGTGGAGCTATCTCGACAACGGCCGCTCCCTCGAGGCGACAGCCCGCGAGCTGTTCGTCCATCCGAACACGGTGCGCTACCGACTCAAGCGGGTCTCCGATGTCATCGGATGGGATGCGACGGGCCCGCGTGAGGCCCTCATTCTGCAGACGGCGCTCATCATCGGATCGATCGGCACGGAGGCGACGCGACGGCGCGGGAGCGCGGCCCGACGGTCTGTGCGGGCCGACTGACAGGGTCGCGCTTGTCGATCTGATACAAAGCATTTCGCGTTTGTTGTGACGTCGTCGCCAGCGCGACGGCGAAGAACTTGGAAGGATAGGCACGTGATCATCACCGTCTTCCCCGGTCAGGGGTCGCAGACCCCGGGGTTCCTGACACCCTGGCTCGAGCTCGAGGACACGCGGGAGCGGCTCGAGCGCTACGCCGACGCCGCCCAGGTCGACCTCGTCGCCGCGGGCACGGAGTGGGACGCCGACCGCATCCGCGACACGGCCGTCGCCCAGCCGCTGATCGTGGCGGCGAGCCTGCTCTCGTATGCGGCGCTTCAGGATGCCGCGAGCTCCTCACCCGCCGGCGTCGCCGGGCACTCGGTCGGTGAGGTGGCCGCCCTCGTCGCTGCCGGGGTGCTCAGCGAGGATGACGGCATGCGACTGGTCGGGCTTCGCGGGCGGGCGATGGCCGATGCCGCCGCGCAGGAGCAGACCGGGATGAGCGCGATCCTCGGCGGCGACCGCGACGCCGTGCTCGCCCTCCTCGACGAGCTGGAGCTCACGGCCGCCAACCACAACGGCGCCGGTCAGATCGTCGCCGCGGGCGCACTGGACGCCCTGGCGGAGCTCTCCGCCCACCCTGCCGCAGGCAGTCGTGTGATCCCGCTCCAGGTCGCCGGCGCTTTCCACACCTCTTACATGGCGTCGGCCGTCGACACGCTCCGCGCGGCGGCGGCGGAGGTGTCGGCATCCGATCCGACGCTCGCCCTCTGGACCAACCGCGACGGCGCGCGCGTGGAGAACGGGCGCGAGGCGCTCGACCTGCTCGTCGCACAGGTCTCCTCGTCGGTGCGCTGGGATCTCTGCATGGAGTCGTTCGCCGACGCGGGCGTGACCGGCATCATCGAGCTCGCGCCGGCCGGCACCCTGACCGGGCTCGCCAAGCGTGCGCTGCGCGGAGTTCCGACCGTGGCCGTGAAGACACCCGATGACCTCGCGGCTGCGGCCGCCCTGCTGACAGGAGGCGACGCGTGACCGACGCGCCCACCCGACCCACTCTCGTCCAGTCGACGGGACCGGCATACACCCGCATCTACGCCTACGGCGCTGCCCGTGGCGAGAACGCCGTGCCCAACGACGACCTCGTGGGCCCCATCGACTCCAGCGATGAGTGGATCCGCCAGCGCACCGGCATCATCACGCGTGTGCGCGCGAATGCCGCAACGACGGCGATCGAACTCGCTGCCGACGCCGCGGCCGAGGCCATCGCCGGCGCCGGTATCGACCCGTCGCTGGTGGACGCCGTGATCGTCGCGACGATCTCGAACCCGAAGCAGACTCCCTCGGTGTCGGCGATCGTCGCCGATCGCATCGGCGCCAACCCCGCGGCCGCGTACGACCTGAACGCCGCCTGCGCGGGCTTCGCGTACGGCGTCGCCCAGGCGGACGCCCTCATCCGGGCGGGCGCTGCGCACTACGCCGTCGTCGTGGGCGCAGAGAAGCTCAGCGACGTCGTCGACCCCACGGACCGCTCGATCTCGTTCCTGCTCGGTGACGGCGCCGGCGCCGTGGTCGTCGGACCGAGCGACTTTCCGGGCATCGGTCCCACCGTCTGGGGATCGGACGGCTCGAAGGCCGATGCGGTCGGGATGAACCACACGCTCACCGAGTTCCGCGACGGCACGGCACCCTGGCCGACGCTGCGTCAGGAGGGTCCGACGGTCTTCCGCTGGGCCGTGTGGGAGATGGTCAAGGTCGCCCGCCAGGCGCTGGAAGAGGCCGGCGTGCAGCCCTCCGACCTCGCTGCCTTCGTGCCCCACCAGGCGAACATGCGCATCATCGATGAGTTCGCCAAGCAGCTGAAGCTCCCCGACACGGTCGTGATCGGCCGCGACATCGAGACCACCGGCAACACGTCGGCGGCATCCATCCCCCTCGCCACCCACCGCCTGCTCTCCGAGCACCCGGAACTGTCCGGCGGGCTGGCGCTGCAGATCGGATTCGGCGCCGGATTGGTCTTCGGCGCGCAGGTCGTCGTCCTTCCCTGACGGCCCGAGATACCCGGTCGCGACAGCCGTCGCACCTAGACTGAACGTCGGCCCCGCAGGGCCGGTGAAACCCCGATAAACAAGGAGAATCCCATGGCATTCAGCAACGACGAGGTCCTCGCAGGGCTCGCCGAGCTCATCACGGACGAGACCGGCATCTCGGCGGACGAGGTCGCGCTGGAGAAGTCGTTCACCGACGACCTCGACATCGACTCGATCTCGATGATGACGATCGTCGTCAACGCCGAGGAGAAGTTCGGCGTCACGATCCCCGACGAA